>DATJXN010000019.1 GCA_035500095.1 Candidatus Binataceae bacterium | reverse complement strand
CCCCCCCCCCACGGCGCCCGCGTCCGCCATCGCCGTCGACCTCGGCCCCGACGACCTGCCGGCATACGTGCGCGCCCTGAACCTCCTACCGGTTGCGCCGAACGAACCGCCCTTTCTGAACGTGCAGCGCTTTCTCAAGTCCATCGACGCGGCGGTGCCCGAGATTTATGCCGCCGACCTCGAGCGTCGGATGCTGCTCGTCGAGGACGTCGGCGGGACCTCGCTATTCCAGGCCGCGCTCGACGGTGCGGCGAAACCGGCGACGCTCTATCGCAGCGCGGTGGACGAACTTCTGCTGATCCACGTCGAAGGCACGCGCCGGCTCGATCGACGATGTATCGGCGCGTCGATCGCATACGACGAGCGGCTCTTTCGCTGGGAAATGGAAGATTTTCTCAGCACGGGAGCGGCGAGCGTAGCGGCTGGCACCGCTCTCGCCGCGCTCGCGCCCGAACTGGACGATCTCGCCGCGCGGCTGGGCGCGCTCGCGCGCGTGCTCTCCCATCGCGACTATCACGGGCACAACCTGTTCGTACAAAACGGCCGCATCCGGGTCATCGATTTCCAGGACGCGCTGCTCGCCCCCGCCGCGCAGGATCTCGCCGTGCTGCTGACCACGCGGGACACCGCCCGGGTAATCGATCAGAAGGCCGAGCGCCGTCTGCTTGACTACTACCTCGCAGGCCTCGCGCGCCGCGGCACCGCCTTGCCGGATGCCGCCGCATTCGTCAACAGCTACTATCTCTGCGTGCTGCAACACGCCCTCAAGGTGATCGGACGCTTCAACGCCCTCGAGCGCCAGGGTAAATCGGGTTACGCACCGTTCATCCCGTACGCGGCTGCGCAGGCACGCCGGGCGCTCGGCCTGCTCGAGGCGAAAAATGACTTCCCGCGTTTGCGCGCGGCCTTCGACGTGCGCTGATGGCGCGGAGGAGAAAGGGCGCGACGTGATACCCAGGGTTGTGACCGGCCGATGAAGGCGCTGGTGCTTTCGGCGGGAATGGGCGAGCGTCTGATGCCGCTCACGGCGACTCTCCCCAAGCCGATCATCGAAGTCGGCGGACGACCGCTGATTCATTATCCGCTCCGGATGCTCGCGCGTGCGGGCGTGACCGAGGTTGCGATCAACGTACATCACTTGGCTGCTGCCGTCCGGAGCGCCCTCGGAAACGGCGAAGCGCTGGGCCTGCGGATCACCTACGCGCCCGAGGCGAAGCTGTTGGGCACGGGCGGCCCGCTGCCGGGATTGCGCGAGTTCTTTGGTGACGAGACTTTCGCGATTCTCAACTGCGACACGATAATCGATCTGGATTTGCGCGCGCTCGCCGATTTTCATCACAGCCGCCGCACCCTCGCGACGCTGGTGCTGCGCGAAAGCCGCACGCCCCAGGCTTACAGCCGGATCGAAATCGACGCGGACGCGCGAGTGCTCCGGATGCGTCTGCTGAGAGGGCGCGCGCATGGCCAGTTTGACGACTATGGACCCGCGCTCAGCGCGGCGGAGGCCGCGCGGCTTGAAGCCTACATGTATTGCGGCGTTCTGCTATGCGAGCCGGCACTGTTCGAACTGACGCCACCGCGGCCGGCGCCGTTCAGCCTGATGGGCGATCTGTTCGCGCCGCTGCTCGCGCAGGGACAATCGATGTCCGGCTATGTGCATCGCGGTTTTTTTCGCACGGTTGACGATCTGAAGAGCCTCGAGGCGCTGCGCGCCGAATTCGCGGATGCGCCGCCGGCTCTGCGCTTTCTTTGAGCGACGCCTCGCTCAGCCGTTGTCGGAGCGGTCCACCTGCGGGACCTTTTCGCTCTTCAGGCGTTCCAGCAATCCGACGAGCTCGCTCATCGAGCGCATCACGAAGTCCGCACGGTATTGTGGATGATGGCTCAACACGCGATAGCTGGCGGGTCCCGTGGCGACCGCCACCGACGCGCCGTAACCCGCATTCATCGCGGCCATCACGTCGCGCGGCTCGTCGCCGACGTACATGCAGGCTTGCGGCAGGACCGCGGCGCGCATCGCCGCCTGCTTGAGACTCTGCGTCTTGTCGAGGATCTTCATCGAGGAGCCGACTTGCGTAATCACCTGGTCGAAATGGGCCGCGAGCCCGACCATCGCGAGCTTCTGCACCAGGCGCTGCGAGTCGCCGGGCCGGCTGGTGATGATCGCGGTCGCGTAGCCGCGCCGCTTGAGCTCGGCCAGCGTCTCCTGCACGTGCGGAAGCACTTCCAGCCGCTCGGTGCGATCGATCTCGGCGAGGAAATACGCGAACGCGAGCTTGGTGTACTCGGCGCGCTTATGCTCCGGAATGCCGAGATATGGGTCATCCTGTTCGAGCGCACGATGGTAGTGTTCGCGGGTAAGCGGCGGCTCATGGCCGAGGTCGTCGAGCGCGCCGCGCACGGCAGTGTAGAGCGGCCCGTGAATATCGATCAACGTCCCGTCGAGATCGAAGAAGACCGCCTTGAAATCGCGCTGAAGTGACATCGAAGTGCCGCTCGGCCGGCGCCGCCCTGCCGATGAACCCTTGATGCGTGTTGGCCGCGCACTTGTCAAGCGTCCCGAGCGGCGAGGCGGCGCGACTGGCCGTCGTCAAGCGCGAGCATGAAGCGCCCCTCGCACGGATGGCTCACCGTCCACAATGTGTCGATCCGCGCCGAGAGCGCCGCAGCGAGCGCCATCCCTGCCGCGTCGGCCTGGTCCAGCGTCCGCGGTGCCGACGCCGCGACAACTCCGAGACTTTCGCAGAGTGACGCGACGATCTGGCGGCGAATGGTCAAGGCGCCGGTCTGAAGCTTCTTGGGCGGAAGCGTCGTTGACGGAGCGCACAGGCGCATCTGCAGGTCGGGGTATGACTCGAAGGGATTTACGCCGATTCCTTCCAGCGCTCGATAAGTTGCGAAGCCGGCGAGCATGAAGCGGGTGAAGGTTCCACCGCCGACGCCGTCCTGCTTCGTCTCTTCTCTATCGCCGTTCTTGCCCCCATCGCCGTTTAGGAGCGCGTCAAACAGTTCCTTCGTGATGGCTGCGAGATGGGGTTTGCTCTTCGGATGGTATGCCCACTGCGTGAAGTAGCTGTATAGCGGCGTGGGAAACATCGCGAGCCCCGGCTTGTATGGTTTGCCGTCGGGCGCGCCCATCAGCAGGGGAAAGATCCGCTTGAGTTCCACGTCGATTTCGCGCTGGGACGGAACCGGGTCGCGCCCCTCGGTTCCCTGCGACCAGTCGAGGTCGCGCGGCCATCGCGGCGAATCGACCAGCACCGTCGCGCGAGCGTCCAGTTCCGGAGCAACTTCCTTGATTTTCCGAGCCAGCGCAGTGCAAGGAGTCTCGCCCAGACCGTCGAGCGCGACCGATTGGAACGACATCGTTCGCCGGGAAGCATTGACGAGCGCGAGGTCGAGGAAATTTTCGCCGACGTCGATGCCGACGAACGATTCGACCGACAGCCTCGCAAGCGGCTCGGTGACCGCTTTCACGGTCTCGCCGCCGTCGGCGCGGCGATTGGCAGGTCTGCTCGGCGGCTCTATGACGGGCCCTGCGCCTGCGCCACGCCGCCGCTCGTGACCGCAGGTGAGGGATAGAGCATCCGGTACTCGCGCAAACCGCCGATCACCCGCTTTACGTAATCGCGAGTTTCGCGAAACCCGATATTCTCGACCCACTGATCGTCGTCGCCCGGATACTTGGCGTTCCAGTTCTGCACTGCATGCTCGCCCGCGTTGTAGGCCGCGACCGCCTTGAACGGATCGCCGCCGAACATGTCGAACAGGCTCTTCAGATAGGTCGTGCCGACGCGCACGCTCAGCGAAGGATCATAGAGGTTGAGCGAGGCTTGCTGGACGCCGGCCGACGGCCCCACGCGGTCGGCGGTAGCCGGCATCAGCTGCATCAGGCCGCGCGCGTCGCTCACCGACCGCGCCTGCGGATTGAACAGGCTCTCCTGGCGGACCAGCGCCAGCACCAGGTAGGGATCGAGCGCGTCGCCGCTGGCGGCCTGCGCGATCGTGTCCCAGTAGGCGCGCGGGTAACGCACCCGCTCGGTCGCCGAAGAATCGAGGCTGCCGTTCTTCTCGAGCCGCACCGCGACTTCGATCGCCGTGTACCAGTCGCCCGTGCGCTGCAGCTCGGCAAGCACGAAATCGCGCACGCGCGGATCGCTCGCAGCCTGCGTGGCGAGCGCGCGCAACTCCGGCGGCTCGAGATAGACCATCTCCGGATAGGTCATGCCGAGCCGCTTCAGCGTCGCGACGCGATCCAGATGAAACGCGGCAAGAGTGCCGGGCGCGGCGGACGGCACGGCGGCGTCGGCCGCAAGCGTGTCAGCAGCCGTTCTCTGGGCGACAGGCGCGCCGATTCGCCGCGCCGCGAGTTCCGGGTAGTAGTTGCTGGCCGTGCTTTGGGCGAGGCCCTGGTAAATCGTGTTGGCCGCGGCGACCTGACCGGAGCGCTCCATCGAGCGCGCGTGCCAGTAAGAAAGCCCGTCGCGCTCGGAGGCGGAGGTGGCCAGCGGCTTCATCGAAGCGAACTCGCGCGCGGCGGCGTCGAACTGGCCCATCATGTAGAGCGCAAAGGGCGCACGGAAGCGGCCGTCGGCGGCCTCGTCGCTATGCGGATAGCTTCGCACCAGGCGCAGGTACGCGGCGCGCGCGGCGTTCCAGTTCGCGTCGTCTTCGAAGGCGCGTCCAACATCGAACGTCGCGGCGGGCGCGAACGCGCTTGACGGAAACGCCTCGATCAGCCGAGTGAACGTCGCCCTTGCGGCTTGCGTATCGCCCGTGCGCCATTGCAGATGGCCCAGCCGGTAGAGCGCGTCGGGTGCTTTGTCGCCGTGCGGCGCGTACTTGAGATAGGCGTTGAGCGCGAGCATCTCGCGCTCCGAATTCACTCGCGAAGCGCGCGCCCTCAGCCACAGCATCTCGGCATGCACGCTCGGCGGCGGCTCCAGCGCCAGCGCCTCGTCGCACTGCGCAAGCGCCATCGAGGATTGTCCTTCACGCAGGAGCAACGCAGCTTCGCGGCCATGGTAGCCGAGCGAATGGGTATCGATAGCATCCGGATGAGCCGACGCGATTGAATAGGCGAGCGTGCGCGCTTGAGTGTCCTCGGCGCCCTGCGGATATTTCTCGCGCAGCACCTGCAGCAGGCGGAACGCGCCCCCGGCGTCGCCGAGGCCAAGCGCGGCGCGCGCCCCAATAAGCATCGCGCGCGAATCGATATCCGCTGCCGGATTACGCGCGGCGAGCGCAGCGGCCGCGGCCTGCGCGTCGCCGAGCCGTCCCAGCTTGAATTCAATCTCCGCGTACTGGAGCGACGCCTGGTCGGCGAACACGCTTTGCGGATAGCTCAGGCTCAGGCGGCGGAAGGTCGCCGCGGCGCTTTGCTGGTCGCCGCTGTCGCGCTGGGCGGAACCGAGATAGAAGAGCGCGTAGTCGGCGAGCGCCGGGTACTTTTCCGCGGCGAGCGTCATCCGCTCGATCGTCTTCATCAGGTCGCGGGCAACATAAGCCTGGTAGCCCTCGACGAAAGCCTGCTCGGGATTGATCGGAACGACGGTGAGGATGCCGAACTGGGCGAGGATGCAACGCGCGTCGGCGCGAATCGAGGGGGCGACGAGAGTTCCCGCGGGTCCTAGCGCCCGTGCCGGCGTAGCCAGCAGCGCGCCCAACCCCACCGCCGACAACAAACCCAACAACCCACTACTTGGCTTCACAAACATCAACATAAGATAACGTGACGTTCGCTGGAACTCAATCGGGGGGTCACGCCGCCTGGAGCGATCGCGGCAAAATCCGCTGCCATGATTTGCCGCGGTTTATTCCGGGCCCGGCTATCGAAGGTCGGATAGGAATTCCAAAAGCGCCGCGTTTACCTCGCCCGGCTTCTCCTGCTGCGTCCAGTGACCTGACCCTTTGATATTGACCCGCTTGAGATTAGGCACCCATCGTTCCATCCCGAGCGTCTGCTCCGGCCAGAGCACGAAGTCGAGTTCGGCGGTGATCATCAGCGCCGGCTGATCGACGCGCTCGGGCAGGTTGGCGGACTCCTCCCAGTTGCGGTCGATATTGCGATACCAGTTGAGGCCTCCGCGAAACCCGGTTTTCTCGAACGCCTTGACGTAAACGTCGAGGTCGGTCTCGGTCATGTATTTGCCGAGCGGTCCGTCGGGCAGGCGATCGAGCAATCCGCCGCCGGCGGGACCAAACACGCCCGGCGGCGGCCGCATCGCAACCGGCGGCAGCGGCATCGGGTCGCGATACAGACCGCGAAGGGTGCGGCGCACGTCGCGTTCGAGTTCGGCCTCGGCGACACCGGGCTGCTGGAAGTGCAGCACATAATGGAAATTGCCGGCGGCGGCCTGTCGCGCCATCTCCGTAGGCTTGGTCGGCGCCTGCTGCGGACTGGTGACCCAAATCACCCTGGGATGCTCGGGACTTCCCGGCGCCGACGGGAGCCATCGCGGCATGAACGGCGTATTGAGGTTGACCACGCGCGCGATTCGCGCCGGCGCGCGCATCGCGCTCTGCCAACTGACGAAGCCGCCCCAGTCATGGCCGACGATCACGCACTTTTCGACGTCGAGCGCGTCGAGCATCCCGACAATGTCCCTTACCAGCTCGCGCACCTGGTAAGCCTCGACCGGTTGCGGACAATCGGTATCGCCATAGCCCCGCTGGTCGGGCGCGATCGCGCGAAAGCCGGCGTCGGCGAGCCCGCGAAGCTGATGGCGCCAGGAGTACCAGAGCTCCGGAAAGCCGTGGCAGAACACAACGGGGAAGCCCTTGCCTGCCTCGACAACGTGCATCCGGATGCCGTTGGTGTCGACGAATTTGTGGACGAGTTCGCTCATCGATCCTGTCCTCGCGATGATTCTGCGACGGTCCTGCGATGGTCGTACGATATTCTTGCGATAAGCTTGCGCCAGTCCAGTTCAACGTCAGTGTAACCACACGAGCAGCGTTCGACCAACACCGCCCGTGGGCGGGTCACCCGCAGACGGCTCACCTGCACACGGCTCACCTGTAAACGGCTCGGAAGACGGGCCGCGCTTGCACGGCGCGCCGCGCTCCTGCAAACCTCTGACTATACGGATTTCCGCCGACGTACTTACTCCAAGCGATGGCTCCTCCCGGATTGAACACCAGACTGATTCTCGCCTCGACCTCGCCGCGGCGGCGTGATTTGCTCGCGGCGGCCGGCGTGGAGTTCGAGCTTGCAGAAAGCGGCGTCGCGGAGGAGCGCCGCCCGGACGAGCCTGCGGCAAAGTTCGCGCTCCGGATGGCCGAGGAGAAGGCGCTCGCGGTCTCGTGGCGGGCGGCCGATGCGCTGGTGCTGGGCGCCGACACGGTAGTCGATTGCGGAGGCGAAATCCTGGGCAAGCCGCGCGACTACGCCGACGCGCATCGCATGCTGCGCTCGCTCTCGGGCGTCATTCACGTCGTGGTTACGGCATTCGCGCTCGCGCGCGGCGGGCGCATCGCCGAGAGCCGCGCGATCTCGAGCCGGGTGCGCTTCCGCGAGCTCGGGGACGAGGAAATCCACGCGTACATCCGCACCGGCGAGCCGATGGACAAGGCAGGCGCCTACGGCATCCAGGCCGAGGGCGCGGGCCTGGTGGTCGAGGTCGAAGGCGAGCGCGACAACGTGATGGGCCTGCCGGTGGCGGAAGTGCTGGCGGCGCTGCGGCGCAATTTGGCTCTGCGATAGGCGCGCCGGGAGCTTGGCGCCAGCACAATGCTGTCCCATAGCGAGATTGCGACGCGGATTGCGGCGGTGCGCGAGCGGATAGCGCGCGCGGCCGGCCGCGCCGGGCGCGACCCGGAGGCGGTCAGGCTCGTGCTGGCCACCAAGACGCAGCCGCCCGAGGCGCTGCGCGCGGCTTACGCAGCTGGCGCGCGCGAATTCGGCGAGAACTACGTGCAGGAGGCCGCCGCCAAACAGGACTTGCTCGCGGAGCTGGACGATCTGCGATGGCATCTCATCGGCCATCTGCAGACCAACAAGGCGCGCGAGGCTGCAAATCGCTTCGCCCTCATCCATGGCCTGGATACCGCACGCCTTGCCCGCGCCCTTGCCCGCGCGCGTCCCGCGGCCCGCGTCCCCGTGCTGATCGAAGTCAACCTCGGAGGCGAAGCGTCCAAAAGCGGTGTCGCGCCGGACGCAGCCGAACGCCTCGTCGAAGACGCGCGCGCAACGGTCGAAATCCTCGGCCTGATGACAATTCCGCCGCCCGCGCCCGACGCGGAGCGCTCGCGCGAGCATTTCGCCGCGCTGCGCGCGATGCGCGATCGGCTTGCGGCGGCGACCGGCCTTGCGCTAAGCGAGCTTTCCATGGGAATGACCGACGATTTCGAGGTTGCGATCGAAGAGGGCGCGACGATCGTGCGGGTGGGCCGCGCGATCTTCGGCGAACGCATGCGATGAAAGCGAAGAGAAAGCTGGGGTTTATCGGCGCGGGCAACATGGCCGAAGCGCTCGCCCGCGGCCTCATCGAAACCAAGATCTTCAAAGCCTCGGAATTGATCGCCTCCGATGTTGACGCGGCGCGCCGGCGCAAATTCAAGAGCGCGCTCAAGATCGAGGTCACCACCGACAACCTCGAAGTGCTCGGCGCCGCGCGCGCAGTGCTCTTCGCCGTCAAGCCGCAGACCATCGATGCCGTGCTGATGGAGCTCGCACGCGGGGGCGGCGACGGGTCGTCGCGCAAGGGCGGCCTCGCGGACAAACTCTTCGTTTCGATCGCGGCCGGGGTCACGCTCAACCGGCTGGAGAGCGCGCTCGGCGGAGGCGCGCGCGTCATTCGGGTCATGCCGAACGCGCCCGCGATGGTTGGCCAAGGGATGGCGGCGCTGGTGCGCGGACGCCATGCGACCCGCGCCGACGAAGCCTTCGCGCTCAGGATTTTCCGCGCCGTCGGCGACGCAGTGGCGCTTAAGGACGAGGCAATGCTCGACGCGGTCACCGCGCTCTCGGGCAGCGGCCCGGCGTACGTCTATCTCTTCGCCAAATCGCTTGCCGACGCTGCCGTTGCACAGGGCCTGCCGGCGGAACTGGCGCTCAGGATGGCGCTCAAGACGATTCGCGGCGCGGAGGAGAATATGCGCCGCTCTCCGATGAAGGCCGAGGAGCTGATTCGTATCGTCGCTTCGCCGGGCGGCACAACCGAAGCCGCGCTGAAACAATTAGGCGCGGACGGCTTTTCTGATATCGTGGCGCATGCGATACAGGCCGCTGCCGAGCGTTCGCGCGAACTCGGACGCGTCAGCTAGCCCCCTCCGGAGAGTCATCGACCATGCCCAACATCCTGGTAAACACGATCGTGTTTGCGGCCACGACGTTGTCCTCGATGCTGCACATCTACATCTGGATCGTCATCATCGCGGCGCTGCTCAGTTGGGTCCAGCCCGACCCGTACAACCCCATCGTACGTACGCTCTACGCGATGACCGAGCCGGTTTTCGACTGGGTGCGCGAGCATCTGCCGGTCTATTTGGGCGGGCTTGATCTCTCGCCCATCGTCGTCATCATCGCTGCCGAGTTTATCGAGCAGGTGTTGATCAGAGCCGTGATTCAGGCTGTGACGCCCTCGATGGCGATGTACGGCTCGTAGGATGGCCTTGCAGCCCCGCACGTCGGGCGCGCCGCGCCCGAATGTAAGCGGATTTCCCGCATGGCTGACGTCCGGCGCCGGCTCTGTAACGTTGAGGGTAATTGTTCGCCCGGGCGCCTCGCGCCGCGGTATATTACGAATTGACCGGCGCGGCCCGGTGATCGGCGTCGCATCCGCCCCCGAGCGTGGCAGGGCTAACGCCGAGCTGGTGGAAGCGGTAGCCCGGATGGCCGGGGTCGCGCGCTCGGCGGTGGAAGTGGTCTCCGGCGCTGCGGGGCGCCATAAATCGCTCCGAATAAGGTCTTCAGACCCTGCCGGAACCGCCGCGAAACTGACCGCGATGACCGCGGGAGTATGACTGCGCAAATCTGAGGATGACGCGAATGCCCGGCGAATCGCTATCGCGAGGCAGATTGACACCGTTGCCGGGCGTGATTACCTAAGGGTTGGGTTCGCCCAGACCGGATTCGTTTTACAGATATGCCAATTTACGAGTACCAATGCCCCAAATGCGGAACGTTCGAAACGACGCAGCGGATCACCGACCCTCCCCTTAAGCGATGTCCGACCTGCAAGAGCAAGGTCGAGCGAATGATCTCGGCGACGTCTTTCGTGCTCAAGGGTTCCGGATGGTACGCGACCGACTATGCGCGATCGGGCAGCTCCAAACCAGCCGACGTATCGGGCAACAAGTCTGCCGAGTCCGGGAGCAACGGCGCTAACGGCTCCTCGACGAACTCGGAATCATCAAGCTCATCGGAGAAAAGCTCGAGCGCGGCGTCCTCCGAAAAGAGCGCGAAAGCCAAAGCTTCCGACTGATTTCTCAACGATCCGTTCAATTTTCCGTTTTCTCCGTTGAACGGAAGTTGCACTCCTGCAACGCCGACTGAGGCCGTATGTATAAAAACTCGGCCCTTTGATTCATTTGTTAGCTGGTACGCGTCATGCTTCTCCTAGGTCGCGTTCGCAACCATTGTCAACTTGGCGGTCCCTGGTGGAAGAAGAAAAAGACCCGCCCCAAACTCGTGCCTCAATTCGATTGTGGCTTGCGGTCCTTTTGACCGTCGTAGCCTTATGGTTCATTGACTCGCTGCTAAAGCCGAATTCGCGGCAGCGAGACTTCAACCGCAAATAAAACCCGCCGCACAAATAGCGCATCGCGCGAGTAGCGCATCCGGCGGCTTTTCTGTTTGAATCGGGCCGATGCGCGCGCTCCTGTTCGATCCTCAGCCGATCGTTCGCCGCGACCACCCCGACCCCGCGCCGGCGGTGGGCGAAAGCATCGTCCGGGTGCGCCTTGCGGGCATTTGCGGCACCGACCTCGAACTGGCGCGCGGGTACATGTCGTTCCGCGGCGTGCCGGGCCACGAGTTTGTCGGCGAGGTCGTGGATACCCGCAGCCACTCGCTTATGGGCAAACGCGTGGTGGGCGAGATTAACGCCGGATGTGGGCGATGCGCGCGCTGCCGCGAAGACCTTGCGCGCCACTGTCCCGATCGCACCGTGCTGGGAATCCTGGGCCGCGACGGTGCGTTCGCCGAGTACCTGCGGCTGCCGGACGAAAACCTTGTCGCCCTGCCCGATTCGATCGGCGACGAAGCAGGCGTCTTCGTCGAGCCGATCGCCGCCATCTATGAAATCTTCGGGCAGACAGGCCTCGGCCCCGGCACTAAAATCGCCGTGCTCGGCGACGGCCGGCTCGGCGCACTCGCTGCGATAGTGCTTCGTGCCGAAGGATCTGCAGCCGTGCTCGGCGGTCATCATCGCGACAAACTCGACCGTCTGGCCGGGCTCGGGCTTGAAGTACAACTTGAAGACCATCTCCGACCGGGCTTCGATGTGGTGATCGATTGCACCGGCCGAAGCGCCGGACTCAATCGCGCGCTCACTCTCGTGCGCCCATGCGGAACCGTGATTCTCAAAAGCACCGCTGCCGCCGGCACCGCTCTCAAGCTGGCTCAGGCAGTGGTCAACGAGATTACGATTCAGGGTTCGCGATGCGGAAGGTTTGCGCCGGCCATCGCGGCGCTCGCCGCAGGAAAAATCGACCCGCGACCGCTTATATCCGCCATCTTTCCGCTCGACCAAGCGCCAGCCGCCCTCGATGCTGCCGGACGCCCGCCAAACTTCAAGGTGTTGCTTAAACCCTGATGGCCTCGACCGTCATCGTCGGAATCGACACCGGCGGCACGTTCACCGACCTGGTCGCCATCGTGGGCGGACGCCTGACCGTGCATAAAGTGCTTTCAACACCAGAGGATCCCGCGCGCGCGGTCGTCGCTGGACTTAAAGCGATAGTTGAAGACGGGCTGGAGGGATCGGGCCGCGGCCAGGTTCCCGATCTGCTCACTTACAGCTCGACCGTGGCGACCAACGCTCTGCTCGAGGGCAAGGGCGGGCGCGTCCTGCTCGTAACCAACGCCGGTTTCGAGGACGTGGTCGAGATAGGCCGCCAGAATCGCGTCGACCTTTATTCCCTCGCGCCCGAACGCCCCGAACCCCTGGTCGGGCGCGCGATGCGGCTCGGCGTGGCTGAGCGGACCCACTTCGACGGCAAGGTGGCTCTCGGTCTGACCGCGGCTGAGCTCAAGCGCACGCGCCGCGCCGCCGCGCTGCGAGAGGCCGACTCGATCGCGATCTGCCTGCTCCACTCCTACGCCAACCCGGCAAGCGAGCGGCAGTTGGCGCGCGCGCTAACCCCGCTGGGCCTCCCGCTCTCGATCTCCCATCGCATCCTTGCCGAATACCGAGAGTTCGAGCGGCTCTCGACCACGGTGGTCAACGCGTACGTGGGGCCGCGGATGTCGTCGCATCTCGGCCGCCTCGAGCGCGATTTGCGCGGCGCGCGTCTGCGCGTGATGCAATCAAACGGCAGCGCGATCGGCGCCCGGCTCGCCCGCGAAGAACCGGTCCGCACGATCCTTTCCGGCCCCGCCGCCGGTGTGATCGGCGCCGCCGCGCTGGTCGGCGCAACCGGCGTCGATCGTTTCATCACTTTCGACATGGGCGGCACGTCCACCGACGTCGCGCTCTTCGACGGCCGCGCCGCCATCCGCACGCTCAGCTTTCCCGGCGGCTACGCCGTCCGCACGCCCGTCATCGACATCCATACCGTGGGCGCGGGCGGCGGCTCGATCGCAGTGGTGGACGCGGGCGGCTCGCTCAAGGTCGGGCCGGAAAGCGCCGGCGCCGATCCGGGCCCGGCCTGCTACGGACGCGGCACCGCGCCCACGGTGACTGACGCCAACCTGGTCGCGGGGCGGCTCGTACCTGAGGATTTTCTGGGCGGCGCGATGCGTCTTTATCCGGCGCGTGCAGCAAAAGCGATCGCCGCGCTCGGCCGTGCGATGCGCACCAACGCGGTTGACGCGGCAAGCGGAGTTATTCGCGTGGTCAACGCCAACATGGAGCGGGCACTCCGCGTAATCACGGTCGAGCGCGGCTTCGACCCGCGCGACTTCGCGTTGATGGCGTTCGGCGGCGCGGGTCCGATGCACGCCTGCGAACTTGCGCGCGACCTCGGGATCCGTCATATCGTGCTGCCGCGCAATCCCGGGCTGCTTTGCGCGTGGGGCGCGCTGCAGGCGCCGCTCGGGCGCGAATACTCGCTGACCGTTCGCGAGACGGCGCCCGCGTTTCGCCGCCTCACCGCACGCGCGGCCCCGATGCTCGCGCGCGCGCGGCGCGAACTCGCCGCCGAAGGAGCGCGCCGCGGGCAGATCCGCGCTGAGCTTTTTGCCGACGTGCGCTACCGCGGCCAATCCTATGAAATCGAGGTGCCGCTCACCCCGCGCTTCGGCGCCGACTTCCACGCGGCCCATCGCCGCACCTTCGGCTACGCCGCGCCCGAAGCCGCGGTCGAGGTCGTCAACTTGCGGCTGCGCGCGACGGCGCCGGGCGCCCTCGCCACGCCCGAGCGTCTGGCGCGCGGGCATCGGGCGCCTGCTCCGATGCGCCGAATCGAGGTCGTAATCGGAGATCGCGCGGCGGGCCGGCGCGCTCGCATGGCAGAAGTGCCGGTTTACGCGCGCGACGCGATCGCCGCTGGCGCCACGATTCGCGGACCTGCGATCGTGGTCGAACTCAGCGCCACCGCCTACGTCGCGCCCGAGTTCACGCTGCGCGCCGACGGCTTCGGCAACCTGCACCTGGAGGCCTGAGCAAACGTGGGAATGACGCGCGCGATGAAGCTCGATGCGGTAGCGCTGGCGGTGATGAACAACCGCCTCGCCGCGATCGCCGAGGAGATGGGCGTCGTGCTGGGGCAGACCGGCTTCTCCCCCAATATCAAGGAGCGCCACGATTTCTCGTGCGCGCTGTTCGACGGCAGCGGCGAATTGGTCGCGCAGGCCGCCCATATTCCGGTTCATCTCGGCTCGACGCCGCTTTCCGTGCGCGCCGCGATCGAAAGGCTCGAGCTTGGCCCGAGCGACGTCGCCGCGGTGAACGACCCGTTCGCCGGCGGAACCCATCTGCCCGACCTCACCCTGGTCGCGCCGATTTTTCTCGCCGGCGAGCGCCGCCCGTTCGCCTTCGCCGCCAACCGCGCTCATCACGCGGATATCGGCGGGATGGCGCCCGGGTCGATGGCGCTCTCGACCGAAATCTACCAGGAGGGCTTTCGTCTGCCGCCGGTCCACCTGGTGCGCGCGGGCAAACCGGCGCGCGACGTGATGGAGCTGTTTTTTGCCAACACCCGCGTGCGCGACGAGCGCGAGGGCGACCTTCGTGCTCAAATCGCCGCGCTCAATGTCGGCGCGGAGCGCCTGCGCGCCCTGGTGGCGGCAAGCGGCCGGAGGCAGGTGGCTGCGGCGATGGCGGCGCTTAAGGGCTATGCAGACCGCCTGATGCGCTCGACGCTGCGCCGCGTGCGCCCCGGCGTTTACCGCGCTGTCGATTATCTCGACGACGACGGAGTCGGCACCGGACCGATCGAAATCCGCGTTGCGATCCGGATCGGCGGCGGACGCGCGACGGTCGATTTCACCGGCTCCGCGCCGCAGGTGCGCGGCTCGGTCAACGCCAACTATGCGATCACGCTGTCGGCGACTTTCTACGTAATGAAATGTCTCGCCGCCGAGGCCGTGCCGGCCAACGAAGGACTGATGCGGCCGATCCGGGTGATCGCACCGCCCGGCTCGATCGTCAACGCGCTGCCGCCGGCGGCGGTCGCGGGCGGGAACGTCGAAACCTCGCAGCGCATCGTCGACGTGCTGCTGAGAGCGCTCGCCGCCGCCGCGCCCGATCGCATCCCGGCGGCAAGTTCAGGCTCGATGTCGAACATGACGCTCGGCGGCTACGACTCGATTCGCGCCCGCCATTTCTCGTACTACGAAACGATCGCCGGCGGTGCCGGCGCGGCCCCCGGCCATCCCGGCGCAGCCGGCCTCCATACGCACATGACCAACACGCTCAACACGCCGATCGAGGCGCTGGAAGCGTACTACCCGATGCGCATCACCGAATATCGTGTGCGCCGCGGTTCCGGCGGCCGCGGCGCCGCCCCGGGCGGCGACGGCCTCGTGCGCGAGATGGAATGCCTGGTGCCCGCCACGCTGGGCCTGCTCACCGACCGGCGCATCACTCAGCCGTGGGGGCTTGCCGGCGGCGGCCCCGGCAAGGCCGGAGCGAATTATCTGGTGCGCGACGGGCGGCGGACCAGGCTGCCCGGCAAAGCCAACGAGCGGCTTAAGGCCGGCGATCGAGTGCGCATCGAAACGCCGGGCGGGGGCGGATGGGGCCGCGCGCCGCGCGGTCCTGTCCGTCCCCGGTGACGCGCTGACGCGTGGCCCCGCTGACGCCGGGGCATCCGCTGCAGACGGGACAAGGGCCTCGCCGTCGCCCCGTCCGGGGCGCTTCGCTGTCCGATGGCGTCGCCCCGCGCCGCGTCTGACGCAGGGCGGCGGGCGGCGCGCTCGCGCGCGCCGCCCGCCGCCGTTACTCTTGATATCCGCCTGTCGATTCGGCCCGGATGGAGAGGCGCAGCGCGGTAAGCCGATGGGAGAATCGCAATTCTGGATTGGCGTGCACGGCATTGTCGCCGACCGCGGGCAGCTCGTCGTGCTGCGGCGCGCGGCGCGGATGCCGTATCGGCCGGGCCACTGGGACCTTCCCGGCGGCCACCTCGCGCTCGGCGAGAGCGTCGAGGAGTGCCTCATGCGCGAAGTCGGCGAGGAAACAGGCCTAGCGATCGAAATCGAGCGCTTCGTCGGATTTTACAAGGATCCGCCGGAGCCGTACGTGCAGGCGCTCTTCGCCTGTTGCCCGGCCGACGCGCGCCGCGAACTCGTGCTGAGACCCCGCGAGCACATCGAAGGCCGCTGGGTCACGGTCGGCGAACTCGCGCAGATGAGCGACATCATCCCCTACCTGGCGGGAATGCTGCGGGGAGGGATGCTGGATTATCTAAAGTAGAGCTCCGGGGAGCCTGCCGAAGTGGAAGGCCGCGGAGCGTCGGGCTATAAACCGAGAAGTTTCTCGCACGCTTCCTCGAAATTCTCTCTGCTGAGCGGTTTGGCGTGCTCGCGCTGCAGCACGCCGTTCTCGTCCACGGTGGTGATCTTCCAGTTCTGCACGAAGGTTCCGGCGCCGTCCCAGAGCAGCGCGTAGGTGATCGACCCATTGGATAGATCGGCGCGGAACGGGATGCCGAAGACCGGCCCGACGGGCTTCAGCGTGACCTCAACGCCCCGCGCGACGATCGTGAGGTAGGGAAAGAACACTCCCTTGAGCGCCGGGTTTTCCATCTTCATCGTGGCCGGACGGAGCGTCGCCAGGCGTTCCTTTTCGTACTCGCCGAGGAACTCGTTGGCCACCAGATGGCACAGCGCGCGCATCGCTTCCGCCATCTGATGCACAACGCTCTGCGAGCGATCGTGCGCTTCCTGGCGCTCGCGGGCCTCGCGCTCCTGGCGGGTCTCGCTTATCAGTTTGTCGCGAAGACTCATCAAATCCCTCGTCGAATTGCCAAACGTTATTATGACTCCACCAGCGACACCTGAAAAGACGGCGCCCGCCGCGTTCAGCGCCCTGTCCGCGGGCGCTTGCGCATGCGCAGGCGGCCCCACCAGTAGCCGAAGAAATTCGCACATTCGAGCTCATGGCAAATCGCGCCTTCGCGATCGCCGCGCGCCCCCGCCATCGCCATCCGGACCGCATTGCGCGCGAGCTTGTCCAGATGATTGTGAGTTCTCCCCCCCGCCAGCGCCGTGCCCACGCCGAACGCGAAAGCTTTGCGCCGCAGGTACCTGCGATTCATCCGCGCCGCCGGCACCAGGTGAAAAACCCGCGCTTCGGCGACGAACCCCATCGCGCCGCCGCCCCCGATAATCCGCGCGAACAGTTCCGTATCCTCGCCCGAGATCGGATTGCCGCCGACCACGCCCAGGTCTTCGCGGAAGCGGCCGAAACGGGCAAAAGTCTCGCGGCGAAAGCCGGTGTTGGCGCTGAAGTAGTTGCGCAACACCTCCGCGGCCGCGGGCGGCGCCGCGGCGATCGCGTCCCGATCGTGCACCGCGAAGCGCACGTAGAGCGACGGCCCGAGCCATCCCGGCGGCGCGGCTTCCCATCGCGGCAGCACCAACCCGCAGGCCGCGTCGAGTCCGCGCCGTTCGATCGCGCCCATCATCGCCGCCGCCCAGTCGGCTTCGGCCACGGCATCGTCGTCGATGAACAGGATTAGATCGCCAGCCGCCTCGTCCACCGCGCGGTTGCGCGCGAAGCTCGAGCCGGGACGCGACTCGAACACGCGGCGCATCGCGAACGGGGCGCGCGCCACCGCCTCTTCGACCACGGCCGGCGTGCGGTCGATCGAATTGTTGTCGATCACGATGCATTCCGTCTCGACGCCCGCGGGCAGACGTTGCGCGGTGAGGCTCGCCAGCGTTTCGCCGAGCGTGGCCGCGCGATTGTGAGTCGGCACCGCGAGCGTGAGGCGAATAGTCAATTGCGTGAGGCGCCTGATGGGCCGCCGGGCGTCGCGCGTGCCGGCCCCGGCGGCGGCAAGGAAGCCGCCGGCGCCGGGCGGCCCGGAGCGGGCGACGGCGCAGAGGATGGTGCGCCGGCCGGCTGCGGTGGCGGAGTGAGGTTTTCGATCGCAAGGCTAGGCAATGGCGCCTTCGATTGCGTGAAAACCATCGAACCTACCGCGAGGCTCGGTTCGGCTTGCTGCTGGATCTGCGCCGGCGCGGACAGCTCGAAGCCGAAATCGCGGGTTTCACCGGGCACCAACGGCAGCACGGGGCGAACGAAGCCGACAAATTCGATCGGTGTGACGATGACGCTGTGGCTCTCCTGGTAGAGGAGCTTTTGCTGCGCGCCCCGTCCCGCATAGTAGCTCACGGTCAGCCGCACCTCGTCCACGCCGCGATCGCCGGCGTTGGTGATGCGGCCGAAGATCGCCGGCACGCGCGCTTCCGACATTTTGACCACGACGTCGCTCAGCACGAGCTTGGGAAAGTAGGCGCGGGCCGCGGGCAGCTCGGCCTGGACATCCTGGATGGTCTTGAGCCTGCGCTTCAGGAAGAACTCGATCCCGCGGCTGCCGCTGAATCGATGCTGTTCGAGCTGCGCGATCAACGCCTGATAGGCCGCCGCCGCCCGAGGATAATCAAGCGTGTGGTAGATGGTTACGGCCTCGCGAATGCCGTCGCGAAGCTGATCGCGCCGGGCGAAATCGGCCAGTACGCGCCACTCATGCTGCCGCTTGACCAGCACCAGCGCGTCCTCGAACCTGAGCTTGGGATAAGCGCCGTTTTGCAGAGTCTTGTCGGCGGCGGCGTTGAGCGAATCCTGCGGCCCGGCCTTGGCGTCGATCGTTCGCTCCCACAGCGTAAGATCGGGCATCGTGACTTTCACCGGCACGATCGCAAGCTCGCCGCTCACCTGCGGCTCGCCGACTTCATAGCGCGTGCTGAACAAAATCGCGCGGAACCAGATCGGATCGACGTCGGGCGCGACGGGAATCTCGGTCAGGAACTGTTTGAGCGGACGCGCGGCGCGATCTTCATCGATGAGTGTCGCGTAGCAGGCGGGGTAGTTGAACTGCTGCAGGTCGGCGAGATAGCGCGTCGCGAGCCTTTGCGGCGACTGGCCGCATCCGCTTAGCAGCGCTGCTGCGCTGACCAATGCGAGCGCGAGCAGCCGACTCGATCGGTCGCGAAAGCCGGCGCAAACCGTCTCTGCTGCCGTCGCGAGTTTCCAGCGACGCAGCCGGGCCTCGACTGTCCGGCGCCCGCTCCGCCTCAATCTAGCGCTCGACCGGCAGATGCGCGTCATCCCAATCGAGCATCCCGCCCTTCATGCTGCAAACCTTCTCGAAGCCGAGGCCGGTCAGGATCGCCGCGGCGGTGACGCTGCGCACGCCGGCGCGGCAGATCACCACGATGTCCTTGTCCTTGAACGGTGCGAGCTCTTTCTCGGCGCGCTCGGGCAGCTCGCGTAGCGGGATTAGCTGCGCGCCCGAGATATGGCCGAGTTCACCCCGGTACTCTCCGGGCTCGCGTACATCGAGCAGCAACGGAGCGGCGGCGCTGCCGAGACGCCCGGCGATCTCGGCCGGCGAAAGCTGGCGCACCGAGTTCAGCTGGGCGAGCGTCGGAAAGTGGATCGCCGCGGCCTCGATCTCGGTCTGATTGGGCTGCAGCGCCTCCTGGATTCCCTCGGGCAGCGGCAGTCCGAGATTGTTCATGAGGTCGACGTAAGCGTCGCGGGAACGTCCGGCCACACGCGGATTGGACGCCTTCTCTTCGCCGATCGTGGAACGGATATGGCCGCGATAATCATGGGCGGGATAGACGAGGGTCGCGTCCGGCAGCGTGAAGAGCCTTTGCGTGATCGAATCGTATTCCTGGCCCGCGTCACCGCCGGCGAAATCGGCCCGCCCGGTGCCGTGAATCAGCAGGCAATCGCCGGTCAAGACGCGGTCCTCGGCAAAGAGGCTTATCGAGTCGGGCGTATGACCGGGCGTGTAGAGCACCTTCATCTCGAAGTCGCCGACGATCAGGCGCTGGCCATCCTCGAGATGCATCGTAACGTGCGGTGCCGGGGCCCGCCGATGCATCGCGACGGGCGCGCCGGTCAGCTCGGAGAGTTCGTGCGCGCCGCTGCGATGGTCGGCATGGGTGTGGGTGTCGATGATGAGATCGAGCTTCAGCCGATGGTACGCCAGAACGGCGAGGTAGCGCTCGACCTTGTCCTTGAGCGGATCGACGATCACGGCGCGCTCCATGCTCTCCGAAGCAAGCAGGTAGGTCTTGCACTTCGCGTTGTTCAGTTCGCGAAAATCCATGTCCCCTCCAAACCGGCGCGCGACGCCGTCGTGCGCACAATCAGGCCGCCGCGGCGCCGACACCCCTCGGCCCCCTGGTTCGGTCGCTCTCGACTATAGCGCCGCACGCGCACGGGTGTGAACCATCATCGGGCAGAAGCACGTTTCGGCTTGACCGGCGGCGAGGGCCGCCCGATGATGCGGGCGGTGGAACTCCGTCTCGCCGTGCCGCTCGGGATCTTCGCTTTCACCTACCTGGTGTTCGCGATCGGCAACTTTCCCGGACTCCAGCTTGACCGGACCGGCGCCGCCCTTGCGGGGGCGCTGTTGATGGTGGCGACGGGGTCGCTCAGCGAATCCAGGGCGCTCGCGGCGATCGACTTCCACACCCTCCTGCTGCTGCTCGGGATGATGATCATCGTGGCCAACCTGCGCATCTCGGGCGCCTTCGCGCTGGTCGCGCGCTGGCTCCTGGAGCGCGCACATGCGGGATACGCGCTGCTCGCGATGACCGTGCTCGCCTCGGGCGTGCTGGCCGCGTTTTTCATCAACGACGTGGTCTGCCTGGCGCTGGCGGGACCGCTGATCGAAGTCGCCCGCATCCTGGAGATCGACGCCGCGCCGCTCCTGCTCGCGCTCGCGACCGGCAGCAACATCGGCAGCGTAGCGACCATCACCGGCAACCCGCAAAACATGATCGTCGCGGGCTTCGCCGGCATCGGCTATTCGGCCTTCGCGGTCAGGATGGCGCCGCTCGCCCTGGCGAGCCTTGTGGTCGACTACGGCGTCATCGCCTGGCTCTATCATGGGCGTCTCAGCCGGATCCGGCGGCGCGACGATCTGCATCTGCCGGCGCCCCCGCCAGAGCGCCGATGGCATCTGATCAAATCGTCGATCGTCGCCGCCGTGGTGCTGCTGCTGTTCGCCATGGGGTATCCGACGCACCTGGTGGCGCTCGGCGGCGGCGCCGCGCTCCTGTTTACCCGGCACACGGAGCCGCGCTCCATCTATGAGCAGATCGACTGGACGCTGCTGGTGATGTTCGCGGGACTGTTCATCGTGGTCAAAGGCGCCGAAACCACCCATCTGCTGAAGCATCTGGTGCAGGCCGCGGGACCCGAGCACCTTGAAAACGTCGGCGTGCTCTCGCTCGCCGCGGCGGCACTCTCCAACGTGGTCAGCAATGTTCCTGCCGTGCTGCTGTTCAAGCCGATCTATCCGCAGATCAGCCAAGGGATGACTACCGGGCTGGTGCTTGCGAGCGCGAGCACGCTCGCCGGAAACCTCACCCTGCTCGGCTCGATGGCGAATTTGATCGTGATCGAGCAGGCGCGCCGCGACGGTATCGAGATTAGCTTCGTCGAGTATCTGAAGGTCGGCTTGCCGGTAACCGCGATCACGCTCGCGATCGATATCGCCTGGCTGCGGTTTCTCGGTTAGCTCCGGTCAACTCTGTCGGGTAGCTGCGGCTAGACCTGCGCCTGCGGAAACCTGAAGCGGATGACCTCCGCCTTGCGCACCGCATCGGCCACCATCGTCTCGACCGCGAGCGCGCTCTCGGCCGCGCGCACCTCGTCGAGGTTGGCGTGGGTCTCGGGATGGGGCGGAACGAACAGCGAGCAGCAATCCTGGTCGGGTTGAACCGAGGTTTCGAAAGTGCCGAGCACGCGCGCCTGCTCGACGATTTCGTTCTTGTCCATTCCGACCAGCGGACGCAGCATCGGCAGCCCGGCGGCCTCCTCGATGACGGTCATGTTCTCGAGCGTCTGCGAGGCGACCTGGCCGAGGCTCTCGCCGGTGACCAGCGCGCGCGCGCCGGCGCGGCGGGCGATCGCGGCGGCGATCCGCACCATGAAGCGGCGGTAGAGTACGACCCGCAGCGGACGCAGTGCGCGTGCGACGATCTCGCGCTGGATGTCGGCGAACGGGATCAGCATCAGGGTCGAGCGCGACTGGTAGCGCGTGAGATGCTCGGCGAGCTCAGCCGCCTTCTCGCGGCTCGCAGCCGAGACCAGCGGATGACTGTGGAAGTGGACGAAATCGAGCCTGAGCCCCCGGCGCATCAGGCGATAGGCAGCGACCGGCGAGTCGATTCCGCCGGAAAGCAGCGCCAACCCGTGTCCGGTGATACCCACGGGCAAGCCGCCTGCGCCCGGCCGCTTGCCGTCGGCGACGTAGGCGGCGTCGGGGAGGATCTCGACCGTGATAACGATCTCGGGATTCTCAAGATCCACTTTAAGTTCCGTTTCGTCCTTGACCACGGCGCCGACCACCTGGTCGATTTCCATCGAATTGAGCGCGAAGCGCTTGTCGGAGCGCGTCGCGCGCACGCGAAAGCTCGCGGCGCCCGGATGCGCCCGCGCGATCGCGATCGCCTCGCGCTTGATCGCCTCGATATCGCGCGCAACCGCGCGGCTCAGCGAAAAATTCTGGATACCGAAGAGCAGCGCCGCGCGCCGGGCGGCGACTTCATCGCCGATCGCGTCAGGCAGCTCGACGATCAGCCGCGGGCCTTCGCTGCGCATCGCGCCGAGCTCGAAGTCGGAAAAAATCGCCCGCACGTTGCGCTTCAACTGATCGACGAAACGCCACTGGTTGCGTCCCTTGAGCGCGATTTCGTGATATCTTCCAATCAGGTAACGCATCGTGACCGCTTATACCGGCGAGACTGCCTGGCACGCATTATCTGCCTTGCGCGCCAGCAGTGATACATGAAGGCGCGCGAACCGATCAATCGGCGCGAACCAACCAGGCAGCGCATCGCGCGCCTGCGCCGGGGCCTCGAGCCGGCCGGCCCGCTCGCGCGCCATCGCACCAGCGCAGGCCGCGGCGCCGCCGTGCTGATGCCCATCTTCGAGCTTGACGACGAGCTGCACGTGGTCTACATCCGGCGCTCAGATCACGTGGAGAGCCATCGCGGCCAGGTGGCGTTTCCCGGCGGCCGGGTCGATCCGACCGACGAAAGCCTGCTGCACACGGCGCTCCGCGAGGCGCAGGAGGAGGTCGGGATCGATCCTGCGAGCGTCGAAGTTCTGGGCGCTATCGAGGGCTCGATCGCGCGCACCAGCGAAATTCACGTAACGCCGTTCGTCGGCGTCATCCCGGCCGCAACGGGTCTGCGCGCCGATCCCAGGGAAGTCGCGGCAATCTTTTTCGTCCCGATGAGCGCGCTTGAGGACTCGAGCTATCGCGGCACCTATCGCTTCCGCCGCCAGAGCGGAGAGGTCAGCGAGCATCCGGCGATCTTCTACAACGACCAGGTCATCTGGGGCCTCACGCTGCGCTTCACCGAGGAGGTCCTGGGGCGGATGAATGACGCCCCCTCGCGTTAGTCTCGCGTCATCAGTTCGAAATACGACACTTCGATGAGATCGCCCGTGCCGACCCCGAGCGCGTCGAGCAGTTCGTCGACGGCCGCACGCGCTGAGACCGCGCCCGCGCCTTCCTGCGACCGGTCGTCGAGCACCGCCTCGATCTCGCCGAAGCTGCCCAGCGTCGCGACGCGATCGAGGTGGAGGCGAACGTTACGCCGGGTGAGAAGCTCGCGATACTTGCGCACTTCGGCAAGCACGCCGAGGGCCCGCGCGAGCATCTCACGCGTGCCCTCGGTGCAGGCGACTGGCGCGATCTCGTAGCGGCTGAGCATCAGCCCGCTTTCCGCTTCGCGCTCGTAGTGAATCAGCCAGGCCTCGGGCGGCTGTTCCCGCAGCTTGAGCTTGCCGCGCGCGACTTTGAAAAATGTATCGCGCTGGGTAAAACTCTGGCGCGCCGAGTAGCCGAGCCCACGCGCCGCGGCCCGCGCCGCGTCGAGATCGCTTAGGCGGAATTTGGCCTCCAGGTTGCGCATCGCGCGAGCCCCCTCGCCTCGTTCCTGTTGAAAGGATCGCGGCCGTGCAACAATATCAAGCGCGCCCCACGATGTCCGAGCAGGAGTGACAGCGATGGTCAAGAAAACCCTCTGCCAGCGGCTCGATTGCGATCAGCCGGGAAAGCCGCGCGCGATGCCCGGTCTTGCAAGTGGGAAGAAGCTCGAGCTGATCCTGTGCGATGAAGACTATGCCGACGCGCTCGCCAGGGAAGAGCCTCCGCACTGGCTCAGCGAACTCCTGACCCACATCGGGCTGGTCGGCTGAACGGACCGGAGCGGATGACACATACCGATATCGAACGCGAAGATGCGAGCCTCCGCGCCGCCGGCTTCGACCCCGCCGCGCCGCCCGCCGAGGCGATCGTGCGCCTGCGCGAACTGCGCGGCGCGTCCGGCGTGAACGCGAACGCGATCGCGCGCGCGCTCGGCGCAATTGCGAGCGCGGATGCCGCGGCGATGCTGGCCGCGATGGAAACCGGGGCAAGCGGGGCGCTGCGCCGCGAGATCCGCCGCGCGCTGTTCCGGCTGCGCCAGCGCGGGATCACGGCGGCCGCGGCCGCCGCGCCGGCCTCGGGGCAACCGGCGGCTTCGCCGCCGGTTGCCCCGAGGGTGAGCGCGCTATTCTCGCCCATCGATCCCGACGGCGCGCGTATCGTGTGGCTGCTCAAAGAACGCCGTGGCGGAGGAGTCGCGCGCCTTTGGGCATTGCTCGCGGACGCCGAAGGGCTCATCAACGTCGCGCTGAGCGAACTCTCGCGCCGCGAGTTGCGCAGCGAACGCGCCGAGATGGAACGGCGCGCGGGCGTCGCGATGGTCGAGGGCAACGCGGGGCTCGCCGACTACATCCTGTGCGAGGCTTTTCGCCGCACCCCGCCCGACAAGCGCTCGCGGGTCGGAAATTTTCTGACGTTGCGCACCGAGATCGTCGGCACGCCGCCACCGGTCGAACTCGTGCATCCCATATACGCCGAGATGGCCTCCGTGCTGGATCGCGAGCCGCCGCCAGACCTGCTCAAGGAGCCCGAAATCACTGGATGGAAATTTCCGCCGGACCAGCTCAAGCCATACTTCGACGAGATCAAATCGATCCAGGAGAGCGTGCTGGTGCTGAACCGCGTCCAGCAGGAAGAGCGCATCAATCTCGTCGTCGAGCGCGCGGTCGGCGAATTGCTCCGCGGCGAACGTGCCGAGGCAGTGCGCCGCCGGCTCGAGGACGTCGCGTACTACATGGCGCGGAACGGGCGGCGCGAGGCTGCGCAATGGGCTGCGGCCGCCGCCGCGCGGCTGCGCGACGGCGCCGACGCGAGCCGCGTCCCGTTCTTCCGGGCGCTGGTTCGCACGCAACTCGGCGCGGTCTTCGCCGAAGAACAGGAGCGCGCGCGCGAAGAGCCACGCCTCATCATGACGCCGGCCGAGGCAATGCGCGCCCAGCAGCAGGCGCGGCCGCGGCGGCGCTAAAGGCAGGTTGCATGGAAAGAACGATTGGTGCTGGGGAGCGCTCATGATCGATGAGAAGCCGCTTGCGGGCGTCCGCGTGCTCGATCTTAGCCGGGTGCTTGCGGGACCGTTTTGCGCGATGAACCTCGCGGACCTGGGCGCCGAGGTGATCAAGGTGGAGCTGCCGGGGCGCGGCGACGACTCGCGCGGCTTCGCTCCGCGCCTTCCGAACTCCGATGACTCGGGTTACTTCTACAGCGTCAATCGCGGCAAGCTGAGCGCCACCCTCGACCTGCGCAAGCCCGCGGGCGTGGCGGTTGCACTCGACCTCGTCCGGCACTGCGACGTAGTGCTGGAGAATTTTTCGCCGGGCACGATGGAGCGTTTCGGGCTGGGCTACGCGGAACTTTCCGCGGCCAACCCGCGCGTCATCCTGTGCTCGATTTCCGGCTTCGGGCAGAGCGGGCCGATGGCTTCGGCGCCGGCCTACGACATCGTGGCGCAGGCGCTCGGCGGCACGATGAGTATCACGGGGCCGGCGGGCGGCGACCCGACGCGATGCGGAGTTTCGATCGGCGACCTGGCGGCGGCGCTCTACGGCGTGGTCGCGATCCTGGCGGCCCTGCGCCTGCGCGATCGCACCGGCGTGGGCCGGCATCTGGACGTAGCGATGCTGGATTGCCAGGTCGCTTTGCTCGAGGACGCGCTCGCGCGTTACTCGGCGACAGGAAAGGTGCCGGGTCCGCTCGGCTCGCGCCATCCTTCGATCACGCCGTTTCAGCAATTTCACGCGGCTGACGGATATTTCGTCGCGGGCGCGGGCAATGAATCGCTGTGGAAGAATTTTTGCGATGCGATCGGAACGCCGGAACTGAAGAGCGACCCTCGCTTCGCGCAGAACGCCGATCGTACAGCCAATCATGCCGAGCTAGAACCGATCCTGAACCACCATTTCGCGGCCCGGCCGCGCGACCATTGGCTCAAGCTGCTCGGCGAGGCCGGCGTGCCGTGCGCGCCGATCGCGAGCGTCGCCGAGGTCACGCGCAATCCCCATCTCCAGGCGCGCCAGATGATCCTGCACGCCGAGCATCCCACCTTCCATGGGCTGGTCGTCCCGGGCTCGCCGCTCAAGACCGTGGGCGGCGCCGGGGGAATACCCGCGACGCCCAACACTCGCGCCCCGGCGCTCGGCGAACACACGGAAAAGTTGCTGCGCGAGGTCGCGGGCTACGACACGGAGAAAATCGCCGAGCTGCGCGCTGACGGCATCATCTGAAACTCAGCTTCTCTTGTGCGCGCAGTTCAGCTCGCGACAAAGCGCTCGGCATAGATTCGCTCGGGGCTCACGCCCAATTCGGCAAGACGGCGGCGCGCCGCCTCGATCATCGGCGGCGGGCCGCACAGATAGGCCATCGCCTCGCCGTCGCCGATCGGCGCGGAGCCGAGCGCATTGACCGGCGTGCCCTGGATAAGCCCGGAGGCCGGGTCCTCGACGCGGTCGGCCGAGAGCCGCACGCTCAACTGCGGAATCCACCACTGCCGCAACTCGATTTCGTCGCGATAGAAAAACGTCTTGTCGCTCGCACATCCGAAGCTCAGCAGCATCTTCGGTTTCGGGCCGCTGGCGCGGCGAACCTCGTCGATCATCGAGAGAATCGGCGCAAGCCCGGTGCCGCCGGCGACGAAGACATGCAGTCCCTTGCCCGGATGCAGGATGAATGCGCCGAGCGGCCCTTCGACTTCGAGCCGCTCGCCCTCGCGCGCCGAACGCAGATACTCGGACATCACACCGCCCGGGATGATCCGCACCAGGAACTCCATCTTCGGCAGATCGCGCGGCGTCGAGCACATCGAGTACGAACGCCACTCCTCGGTGCCGGGCACCTTGATGCGGACATACTGGCCGGCCTGAAAGCTAACGCCGGCGCGCCGATCGAGCGCGATCGCGAGTTTCGCGACCGAGGGCACCGGCCATTCGACGCCAGCGACGCGCGCCTCGAAATTGTGGCGCTCCTCCGAGTAGATGAGGGCGCTCGGATAGTGCAGGCGCACCACGCTCGACCCGCGCGCGCGCGAACTGCAAAGCAGGCGCTTGCCTTCCGCGATTTCCGACGCGATAAGCGAGAGCGCGCGCTCGCGCGCCATCTCGAGCGTGCCGCTCACCAGCTGTCCGACGCAGGTCGAGCAGCTTCCCGATCGACACTGGTAAACCAGCGGCACGCCCTGGCGCAGCGCCGCGTCGAGCACGAATTCATCCGCGCCGGCTTCGATCTCCTTTTCGACGCCGTCCTCGAAACGGAGCGTCACGCGATGCGCGTTCGCTGGGGCGGCGGGGGGCGGCGACGAACCGGCTTGGTCGGGCATCGAGGCGAGCGTCTCGGTCTTAGCGGCCGCCTTGGGACTCGGGCGCTTCCTGGATGCCGCGGTTGAAGCGCGCCGCGACTTTGCGCCAGGTGATGGTCGCGGCGTCGAAAGCGCACAGCGACTCACGGTTCCAGCCGTCGCCCTGCTCGTAGAAATGCTGCATCGCCTCGCGCGCGAACAAGTCGTTGTTGTTAAAGTCCCGCAACCCTAGTGGCTCGAAGAAGTTATCGTAAAGGTAATCCGCTTCGCGCCGCTCCTCCTCGTTGCGGCAGCGCCCGACCACGATTTCCCAGTACTCGTGATGCTTGTCGTCGGTCGGCACATACCATTCGTACTGCGCCCACCCGGGGATCGGCCAATGCTCGACCAGCAGAATCCCCGGGAGGACCATCGAGGTGCGCGCGTAGTAGGAGTTCTTGCCGCGCGCGCGCATATTCACCGCTTTGTTCTCCATGATGAACTTGTACGCGCGCGTGTTGTACATGTTCATGATTCCCTTCGGACCTTCGGGCTCGTCGATAATCCTGATCGCGCCCTCGCCGATCGGCTCGACGCCAAGCCCGAGCTTGCGGTCGGTCGCCGCGACGATTTGATTGTCCCAGTGAATCAACAGATGGCCCGGATCGAATCCGTTTTCGGCCGCCAGACGCCAGTTGGAATTGCCGGTGCGATGGATCCCGCGGACATAAACTTTTTCATCGAGGATGTGCGGAACAGGGTTGGCGTCGTCGGTTATCCGAATCGGCATGTCGGCTTCCAGGGGCGGCAGCGGTGCGAAATCCTCGTCGCCGACGAAGACGAAGATGATCCCCGCGCGCTCCACCACCGGGTAGGTGCGGATGCGAACCTTGCCGATCAGCGGATCGTCGGGCGAGGCCACTATCGTCTTCAGCACGCCGTCTTCGAGACCGTAGGTGAAGCCGTGGTACCAGCAGCTCAGGGTCTCGTCGGTCAGGCACATCGGACGCAGCGACATTTTGACTCCGCGATGCGCGCAGCGGTCGCGCAAGGCGTAAACCTTGCCGCGTGCGCGGCGGAGCGCGATGTCGCGCCCGGCCATCGTGACGCCCCTCACGGTGTTGTCGCCGAGCTCGTGGCTGAAAAGCGCCGGGTACCAGGTATTCTTGAAACCCCAGTCCGCCTCGACGTAAGGCGCGTACTGCCGGCTGGCCGAAACCGCGCCGGAGCTTCGCTGACTAGCCGCCATGGTGACCTCTCTCGACCGCCCTCAGCGCGCCGCTGCGCCGGCCTCGGGCGATTGCTATCGGACCTTTGCCGGGCGCGGCGCGGCGCATGTTAGACTCATGGACCGCCGTTCGGCCCGATGTCAACAATGTCGAAGCTAAGACCCCGGAGGCAGAAGCCATGCGCGACGTCGTAATCGTTGATGGAGTTCGCACGCCAATCGGGCGCTCCAACAAGGAGGGCTATTACAAGGACGTCCGCGCCGACGATCTCTCCGCGATGTGCGTGCGGCGGCTGCTCGAGCGCAATCGCAAGCTCGATCCGGCGGAAATCGAGGATGTCGTGTGGGGATGCGCCAATCAGTCGGGCGAGCAAGGGCTGAACATCGGCCGCATGATCGCGCTTTTGGCGGGGCTCCCGGTCGAAGTCGCCGGCACCACGGTTGACCGTCAGTGCGGATCGGGCCTGCAGGCCGTCAACTTCGCCGCCTCCGAAATCATGATCGGCGCGGGCGAGGTCGCGATTGCCGGCGGCGTCGAGCAGATGAGTCACGTGCCGATGGGCTCCGGGCTGCTGCCCAATTCGAAGCTGCTCGACCTCTTTCCGCAGGACATGTTCGTGATGGGCCTGACGGCGGAGCGGCTGGCCGCGACGTACAAGATTACGCGCGAGCAGGCCGACGCGTTCTCGCTGCGGTCGCATCAGCGCGCGATCGCGGCGCGCGAGCGCTTCAAGGAAGAGATGGTGCCAGTGAAGCTGGCGAACGGAACGATCGACGTCGACCAGGGGCCGCGCCCCGACACCAGCATGGATCGGCTGGCGGCGCTGAAGCCGTCATTCAAGCCCGACGGCCAGGTCACGGCAGGCAACTCTTCGCAGGTATGCGACGGTGCGGCGGCCGTGCTGCTGATGAGCGCCGAGCGGGCGCGCGCGCTGGGCATCAAACCGATGGCGCAGATCCGCGCGACCGCGGTCGCCGGCGTAAGACCGGAGATCATGGGATGGGGACCGGTGCCGGCGGTGCACAAGGTGGTCGGGCGTGCGGCGCTCAAGCTTGGCGACATCGACCTGGTCGAGATCAACGAGGCGTTTGCGGCGCAGGTGCTCGCCTGCAACACCGAACTCACGATCGACGAGAACCGGCTCAACGTCAACGGCGGCGCGGTCGCGCTCGGCCATCCGCTGGGATGTTCGGGAGCGCGGCTGATGGTCACGCTGACGCACGAG
Source organism: Candidatus Binataceae bacterium (assembly GCA_035500095.1). NCBI lineage: Bacteria > Candidatus Binatota > Binatia (SeqCode) > Binatales (SeqCode) > Binataceae (SeqCode) > Binataceae bacterium (SeqCode). The sequence continues at coordinate 13,276 of DATJXN010000019.1, read as the reverse complement.
ATGCGACGGCGCGGAGCGCCGCTGGGGCTCGCGACGATGTGCATCGGAATCGGCCAGGGTATCGCAACCGTGGTGGAACAGGTTTAGCGAAGAGCACCTCGAGCGCGGAAGATTCGTGTGAAGCAGGGTTCGACCAACGCAGAATTCAGCGCCCAGGACCGCGAGTTGATCGGCCGCGTGACGTCGGGAATGCCGCGCCCAGCGATAAGCGATCTCTACTTTTACCTGACCACAATTTCATGGCCGGCGCTGCTCGGGATAATCTTCGCCGCAGTCGGCCTTATCAACTGCCTTTTCGCGCTCGCCTACATGGGCGACGGCGGCGTCGCCAACGCCCGCCCGGGCTCGTTCGCCGACGCTTTCTTTTTCAGCATACAGACGATGGCGACGATCGGATATGGAACGATGTCGCCGCAGTCGCTCGGCTCGAACGTGCTGGTGAGCATCGAGGCGATGAGCGGCTTGATCGCGTTCGCGGTGGCGACGGGACTGGTCTTCGCGCGTTTCTCGCGGCCGACGGCGCGCGTGCGCTTCAGCCGGGTGATGGCGATTTCGCCCCGCGACGGCGTGCCGTCACTGATGTTTCGCACGATGAACCAACGCTCCAACCGGATCGTCGAAGCGCAGATCCACGTCGTCGTGTCGCGCTGGGAGACAACCCGCGAGGGTGAGAGCATGCGCCGTTTCTACGACCTGCGTCTCGCGCGCTCGCGCAACGCATTGTTCTCGCTCAGTTGGACCGTGATTCATCCGATCGACGAGCGGAGCCCGCTCTTCGGCGAAACGGCCGCCTCGATGAAGGCCTCGCGCAGCCTGATTATCGCTTCGCTGGTCGGGATGGACGAATCGTTTCTGCAAAACGTCCATGTGCGCTGCGTATGGACCGCGGACGAAATCGCCTGGGGCACGCGCTTCGCCGACGTTCTGCTGGAACTCCCCGACGGCTCGTTTGAAATTGACTATGCGCGCTTCGACGAGGTCGTGCCGGCGACGCCGCCGCCGCTCGACGCCGCCGCGCCCGAAGGCTAGACTGGGGGTTCGATGGAAGCGCAGGAAATCAAGGAAATGATCGAGCGCGGCTTGCCGGGCGCCCTGGTCGAGGTGCGCGATTTCACCGGCGGCGGCGATCATTTCGAAGCGCTGGTGGTGAGCGAAAGCTTCGAGGGCAAGGGCCTGGTCGAACGCCATCAGGCAGTATACGGGTCGCTGGGGGACGCGATGAAGGCGCGCGTCCACGCGCTGACGCTCAAGGTGATGACCCCGAGCCAGTATCAGAACCGGAGGTGAGAATTCATATGGCCGATGCAATCGAGCGAATCCGCAACGCGATCAACGGCGACAAGATCGTCATCTTCATGAAGGGCAACCGCAACTTTCCGCAATGCGGATTCTCGGCCGCGACCGTCCAGGTATTCGAGGAGTTAGGCGCGCCCTACTCCACCGTCGACGTGCTCACCGACCAGGAAGTGCGCGAAGCGGTCAAGACCTACAGTAATTGGCCGACCATTCCGCAGGTTTACATCAACGGCAAGTTCGTCGGCGGATGCGATATCGTGCGCGAGCTATACGAAAGCGGCGAGCTCAGCACGCTGGTGAAACAGGCGACGGGCGAGAGCGCCCGCCAGTAGCGGGCAGCATCGCCATAGATCGTCGCGAGCGCGGTGCGGCTTCCGGCCGGGATTGGCGGGCGCCGTATGGCGCTCGTGCTATTTTCGCGCGCGGCGCAGGCTCATACCGCCGGGGCCGAGCACCGCGACCATCAGCAGTCCGCCCATGATCGCGAGGTTCTTTTCCCATTCGACGGTTTGCCCGGTCGAAACGTGGAAAATGATCGTGACGGGGATCATGAACAAAAACATGATCAGCGACGCCAATTCGGCGTGCCATCCGGCCGCCAGCATCAGACCGCCCACCAGCTCGACCACGACCGAAAGCACGAAAAGCTCGGGGACCAGCGAACGCGGCAGCCCCCCGCTCGCCATGAAATTCATGGTCGCCGCCGGTCCGCCGATTTTTTCGATTCCCGCGCTGACAAAGATATAGGCCATCATGATGCGGCCGAGCAGGGCCCCGACCCCGCGCAGTGAATCCATCAGAGCTTCACCTCCGCTTTTCGCGCCGCTCAAGTTGAACCCTTTCGGCAGCCGAAATGCAAGATAAAATCCGTCCATCGGATCGACTTGGTACCGCGATCCGGCTAATCCTTGAACCGGATATTTTCTGTATCTAAAGTCGAGAATCACCCATCGAACGAAAGGGGAGTTACGCCGATGCTTTGGAAGCCCGACCAGACGTTTTATCCTTCGCCGCGGATGGCGATGGAGGGGCCACGCGAGCGGCTCGGCTACGTCGCGACCTTCAGCCTCGATCCCAAACACGGCAAGCGCGACGCGATCAACGTGCTCGACCTCGATCCCGGCTCGCCGACGTTCGCGAGCGTCGTCGGACGGGTCGAGATGCCCAACGCAGGCAACGAGCTGCATCACTTCGGATGGAACGCGTGCAGCGCCGCGCTCTGCCCGTATTCCCCGCATCCGCACGTCGAGCGCCGCTACCTGCTGGTCCCGGGCCTGCGCTCTTCGCGCATCCACGTCATCGATACCAAGCCCAACCCGCGCGCGCCGAAAATCGTCAAGGTCATCGAACCCGAGGAAATCGCAACGCGCGCCGGGTATAGCCGTCCGCATACGTTCCATTGCGGGCCCGACGCAATCTATGTCAGCGCGATGGGCAACGCGACCGGCGGCGGCCCCGGCGGAGTTTTTCTGCTCGATCACGAGAGCTTCGACGTGCTCGGCCGATGGGAAGTCGATCGCGGCCCGCAGTTCCTTGCCTACGATTTCTGGTGGCACATCGGTTACGACGTCGGAATCAGCAGCGAATGGGGCACGCCCGACATGTTCGAGAACGGGCTGAGCCTCGAGCGCCTGGTCAAGGGCGACTACGGCCATCGGCTCCACATTTGGGACCTGCGCAAGCGCCGCCATCTGCAGGAAATCGACCTTGGCAAGGAGCATCAGATGTCGCTTGAGCTGCGGCCGGCGCATGATCCGACCAGAGCCTACGGCTTCGTCTGCACGGTTCTTTCGACCAAGGACCTGAGCGCCGGAATCTGGCTGTGGCATCGCGAGAACGGCAACGGCAAATGGGCCGCGCGCAAGGTTATCGAGATTCCCGCCGAGCCCGCCGACCCGACGCTGCTGCCGCCGGTGCTCAAGCAGTTCAAGGCTGCGCCGCCGCTAGTGCCCGAGATAGCGCTCAGCCTCGACGACCGGTTCCTTTACGCATCGTGCTGGGGTACGGGCGAGCTCAAGCAGTATGACGTGAGCGACCCGTTTCATCCGCGCCAGACCGGCTCGGTGCGGATCGGCGGGATGGCTTCGCGTACGCCCCATCCCAAGGCCGGCAAGGTCAACGGCGCGCCGCAGATGCTCGAGATCAGCCGCGACGGCCGCCGCATCTACGTGACCAACTCGCTCTACTCGGCGCTCGACGAACAGTTCTATCCCGAGGGCATGCGCGGATGGATTGTCAAGGTCGATGCCGAGCCGAACGGCGGTATGGCGCTCGACCCCAACTTCTTTATCCCCTTCGAGGGCGAACGTCCGCATCAGATACATCTGGAGGGCGGCGACTGCTCGTCTGATTCGTTCTGCTACCCGTGACCGCGGTCTGGCCGTGGATCGCGATCGCCGCGCTTGGCGCTTACCACGGCCTCGATCCGTCGATGGGATGGCTGTTCGCGGTCGCGCTGGGGCTGCAGGAGCGTCGCCGCGCCAGGGTCTTCGCGGCGCTCGGACCGATCGCACTGGGCCACCTGGTTTCGATCGCCGCAGTGGTCGCGCTGATCGGATGGGCGCGATTCGCCGCCGCGTCTCCATGGTTGCGCCCCGCCGGCGCCGGCATTCTGATCCTGTTCGGCGCGTTTCGCTATCTATGGCCGCGCGCGCATCCGCGATGGGTGGCGATGCGGGTGAAGTGGTACGAGCTTGCCTTCTGGTCGTTCCTGATGGCCTCGGCCCATGGCGCGGGCCTGATGCTATTTCCGATCCTGATGGACATGCCGGGCGGCGCGGAGATGCATCATCAGATGATGCACGGACTGCACGGGCGGCTGATGCATCAATCGATGGCCGCGATGGGCCCGTCGCTCTCGTTCGCGCAGGATGCGGCGGTCGTGCTGCTGCACACGTCCGCCATGCTGCTCGCCATGGGCACGATCGCCGTCGTGGTCTATGACCGCGTCGGACTGGCGTTCCTGCGGAGCGCCTGGATCAACCTCGACGCGGTCTGGGCGGGCGCGCTGATCGCCGCCGGCGTGCTCTCGCTCGTGATTTGAACGGTATCGCGCAGGCGCCGTCTGCGTTGTACGCTCGTGGCGATCGGCTGAAAACCGGATCGCGGCCGAGAGCCGGATCGCCAACGCACGAGGCCCAACCCGAGGCACAAGATGCCCGCCGCCGCGCACCTGCTGATAGTTGAGGACGAACCGAAACTCGCCGCTAATCTCAAACGCGGGCTTGGCGAGGCCGGCTTCGCCGTCGAGGTCGCGGAAAACGCCGAGGCTGCGCGCACGGCGCTCGAACGCAACGGCTACGATCTGATGCTGCTCGACCTGCGTCTTCCCGATCGAGACGGCCTGGAATTTCTCGCCGACGTGCGCGCGGCCGGCGCCGCACTTGGGGTTCTCATCCTGACCGCCCGCGATTCGACCGACGAACGCGTTCGCGGCCTGGACGCCGGCGGCGACGACTATCTGACCAAACCGTTCGCCTTCAGCGAACTGCTGGCGCGCGTGCGCGCGCTGCTACGGCGGAGAAGTGCCGCCGCGGAGCGCGTGCTCGAAGCGGACGATATCGTAATCGACACCTCGCGCCGCACCGCTTCGCGCGGCGGCCGCGCCCTGGACCTCTCGCCCAAAGAATTGATGGTGCTCGAGTACCTGGTGCGCCATGCCGGACTGACCGTGACGCGCGACATGATCGGAGAGGCGGTCTGGGGCAAAGACTACAACGCGATGTCGAACATCGTCGAAGTGTTTATCAATCGCCTGCGCCAGAAAATCGAACTGGTCAATCGGCCGCCTCTGATCGTCACGGTGCGCGGCGCGGGCTACCTGCTTCGTCTGGATTTGCCGGCGCAAAAGAGCAGCAACAGAGGCTCCGATTGAGTATTCGGCTGCGGCTCACTATCTACTGGACCGCTATCACGGGGATGATCCTGCTGGCGGCCGGATTGCTCATCATGGCGCTGTTCTCGCGCGCGATGTGGGGAACGCTCGACGCAGCCTTGATGGAAGAGGCCGACACGACCGCATCTGCGATCTCTCATTCCTCGGCCACCGACATAAATGCGACTCTCCAGCGGCTGAGCCGGGAGAAAGACCTCGGGCCGGAGCGCCGCGTGCGTCTGCTCTCGGGCGGCGGCGTCCTCTTCGACGCCGGCGCCGCTAGCGCCGACCTGCCCGACGCTCGCTCGAAGCCACCAGGCGTCGCCGACGGCCGGCAGCATCGTTACCGCTTCGCGCTCATCCCGCTCGAGCTCAACGGAGCGCCCGCATTGCTCGAGGACGGCGTCAACGCCGCGCCCGTGCGACGGACCATCGCGCATCTGCGCAACGCCCTACTGCTGGTCATCCCGATCATCCTCGCGCTCTCAGTCGCGGGCGGCTACTGGATGGCCGGACGGGCGCTCGCACCGCTTAACGAAGTCACCGGCGCGCTCGCGCGTATCGGGCCGCGCGACCTCGACCGGCGCCTCGCGCTCCCGCCGGTGCAGGATGAAGCGGAGCGGCTCATCTCTGCTATCAATCAGCTGCTCGAGCGGCTTGAGCATGCGTCAGCTGCGCAGCAGCGCTTTGTCTCAGAGGCCGCCCATGAACTGCGCACGCCGCTGGCCGTTCTGCGCAGCGGCCTGGAAGTCACCTTGCAGCGGCCCCGCGACGCGGTCGAGAGCCGCCTGGCGCTCGAGCAAGCGATGGCCGAAGTCGAGCGCCTTTGTGTTATGGCGGAAGACTTGCTCGCGCTCGCGCGGCTGGACGCCGAACCCGCGGCGGAGCGCGCGCCGGTGGATCTGGCGAAAATCGTGGCTGAAGCGTCCGCGATGGCGCAGACGCTCGCCGAATCGAGGCGTCAGGTGTTCGCGCAAAATTTCGACTGCACGGATGCGGACGGGACGCGCAGAGCGATCATCGTGCGCGGGGGCGCCGCCGATTTGCGCCGCCTGATGCTCAACCTGCTGGACAACGCGGTCAAGTTCACTCCCGAACGCGGCCGGATCGAATTTGACGTGAGCGCTGAGGGATCCGCAGCGGTGCTTTCAGTGCGCGACAGCGGCCCCGGCATCGACCCGCGCGACCTCGATCACGTCTTCGAACCCTTCTATCGGAGCCGTAGCGCCAACGGCGCGGGCAGCGGCCTCGGTCTCGCGCTCAGCCGCGAAATCGTGCGCCGCCATGGCGGCGATATCCGCGCCGCCAATCGCGCCGGCGGCGGCTGCGAGATCCAGGTTCGCCTGCCGCTCGCATGAGGCTGGCGTAGGGCTCTCCAAGAACTCGCGTAATCCGCGCATTGGCGCCCGTCCAAACATGAACGTTTGTTAATTAGCCGCCTCGACGGGCGCTTGTTAAATGTGATCCGGACACTCCGCAGGTATCGCTCAAAGGATGGAGTTTTCGAGACCATGCGCGCCCTATCGTCAGTCCGCTACCTCTCGGCGCTCGCAACAGCGGCCCTGACGATTTTGGGACTGTGCGCGCCCGCGCTCGGCGAGACGCTTACGCTCGACCAGGCGATCCAGCACGCGCTCGCCTTCGCGCCGACGATCGCCTCGGCCGGCGCGCAGAGCGATTTGAGCGCGGCGATGGCGCGCGAGGCGCGCGCGCCGCTCTATCCTTCTCTCTCGGTCGATTCCGAATACATGCAGGCGCCGGGCTACAGCGTCGCGATAACCAACGGCGGGCTCTCGGATGCGATGCTCTCGCTCAACTACACGGCCTTCGACTTCGGCCGCCGCCTGGCCGCGGCGCGCGCGGCGCTCTACCAGAGCGAGGCCGACAGTTTCGGCGTACGCGCAGCGCGGGCACAGATAATCTTCGATACCACGGTCGCTTACTACGACCTGCTTCGCGCACAGGAAATTGAACGCGAGTACAACGCCGATGACGAGCGGCTCAGGCGCTACGTGGCGGTGGTCAAGGCATTGCGCAAAAGCGGGCGTGCGATTGCCAACGACGAGCTCAAGGTGCGGACGGCGAGCAACAGCGCGGCGCTCGCGCGCTCGAGCGCGCATCATAATGTCGAGCGCGCCGCCGCCGTGCTGGGCGTGCTGATCGGCCGGCTCGGCCCGTCGGATATCAGCGCCGCCGAGGTCAGCGGCGTGCCTGCGTGGCCGGGTAAGGACCTTTCGCGCAACCCGATGCTCGAGGCCGCGCAGCGAAGCGTCGCTTCGGCCAGGTCCGCGGTGCAGGCGGCCGAGCGCGAGCGTTATCCGACCGTGAAGCTCGCGCTGACCGCAGGATGGCAGGGGATCAACCCGCCGCACACCTTTCCGCACAACGGCGGCGCGTCGTACGACGGCCTGGTCTCGATGCCGATTTTTGACGGCGGCGTGATTTCCGCCCATATCGACGAGGCGCAAGCCAAAGTGGCGGCAGCAGAAGCCCAGATGCGCCAGGTCGAACTCGATCTGCGCAAGCAATTGGCCGACGCCGAGCCGCGCTACCGGCAGGCGCTCGATCAGCTCACGATGCTCTCGGATGCGGAACCCACCGCGCAGGACAACTTCGCCCTGACTTGGGCGCGCTTTCTCGGCGGCGGCAACGTCACGCTGCTCGAGGTGCTCGACGCCTTTCAGCAGCTCGAACAGTTGCGCGTGGCGCGGCCGGACCAGGCTTTCGGCGCGCGCCAGGCAGTCGCCCAGGGAGCACTGGTGCTCGGCCGCGACCAATGAGACCGCGTATCGCCGCGAAACTTCTCCTGGGCGCGCTAGCACTGCTCGCGACACTTAGTGCGGCAGCGTGCCGTACGAGTTCGACCGATCAACAGGCGCCGGGCGAAGCCGTGCCCAAGGTGGTGCTCGTGGTAAGCGCGGCTCGCGCCGCGGTCGCGCCGATGCGCGAGCAGATCGTTCTTCCGGGCGTCACCGCCGCGCTGCGCACGCTTACGCTGCGCGCACCGGCCGCGGGACGTATCGTGGGACTTGCGCTGACCACCGGCACTTCCGTCCGCCGCGGCGAAGTGATCGCTCATGTCGTCAATCGCGAAGAGGACGCGGCCGCCTCCGGCGTCGAGGCCGCGCAAAAGATCGACCCCGCCGAAGCCGCCTCGCTGGCGCGCTCGGTCAAGCGCTACTCGAGCGGTCCGGGAATCGCCGTGCGCGTGCCGCTGGACGCGCTCGTCACGCTGCGCGTCGTCAGTCCCGGACAGGTGGTCAACGAATTCGACCCGTTGGTTGAGCTGGTCGATCCTTCAAGCGTTTATGTCGACGCGCATGCTCCCATCAACCAGCTCGGCACGCTCAAGGTCGGGATGGACGCGGCGGTCGTCTCCGTGCTCAAACCCGGCGTCGTCTATCCTGGGCGCGTCTGGACGCTCTCGCCCACCTTTTCCGCAGGTGGAACCACTGCGCCCGTGTGGGTGCAGTTCACGGGCAAGGATCGCATCAGCGAAATCGGCGCCTCGGTCGAGGTTCGGATAACGACGAAGTTCGTTCCGGACGCAATCGTGATACCGAAGGCCGCGCTGTTCGAGGACGCCGAACGGCACAACTCCTACGTCTTCACTGTGGGCGGCGAGAATCATGCGCATCGCACCGTCGTCGCCGTCGGAATTCGCGGCCCAGCCGAAGTGCAGGTGACCGAGGGACTCAAGCCCGGCGATCTGGTCATCACCTCGGGCGGCTACGCCCTTTCCGACGGCCTTGAGGTGCGCGCGTCCGTGGCGCCCGCCGCGGCTGCCTCGCCGGCTGCCGAAACCGCGCCGCAACAGCCCTGATTGCCGAATCGATGAGCCGCCGCAGCACCCTGCTCTCGCTCTTCGCCGTGATCGCGCTCAGCGCCCTCGGCGTGATCCTGGCGCGATCGATTCCCAACGCGGTCTTTCCCGAGTTCGTTTTCCATCGCGCCATCATCCTCGCCGACAGCGCCGAGCTTCCCGCAAGCCAGATGCTGGTCGCGGTGACCCGCCCGCTGGAAGAGGCTGCGTACAACGTTGCCGGGACCACGCTCGTGCGCTCGACCACCACGCGCGGCAGCGCCGAAATCGACGTCACCTTCGCCGAGAGCAGCGATCCCACGACCAGCTTCGAACTGCTCGGCGCGGCGCTGGCCGAGGCTCGCGCGCATCTGCCGCCCGGGACCACGGTCAATACCCGATTACTGACCACCGGCACGTTCCCGATTCTGGATTTGAGCCTTAGCTCGCACGTGCGCAACCTGACCGAGCTCACCGACGTCGCGTTTTACGACCTGGTCCCGAGCCTCCATCGCATCGGCGGCGTTTTCCGGGTCGAGATGGTCGGCGCCAAATACCGCGAATACGTGGTGCGGCTGGATCCGGCGCGGATGCTCGCGCACGGGCTAACCCCGGACCAGGTGGTGAGCGGGCTTGGCAAGGCCAACGTGATCGCGTCGGCAGGCCGCGTTCTCGACCAGCATAGGATGCTGTTGACGGTCGTCACCGGCGGCCTGCATCAAAGCGACCAACTTTTGGGAGTGCCGATTGCGACCGTCGATAACCAGCCGGTTTACGTGCGCGATCTGGCCTCCGTCGATCCCGGGATCACCGAGGACTACATCCGCACCACGAGCGAAAATGGGCCGTCGGTGCTGGTGGGAATTTCGCGCACCCCCGACGGCGATACCGAGTCGATCGCGCGCGAGGTCCGCGCGATCGTCGCCGAATTCCGCCAGCGCTATCCCGACGTCACGTTCTCCTTTTCCTACGACCAGGCGGCGCTGGTCGCCGAATCGGTCGCAAGCGTGCGCGACGCGATCCTGCTTGGGCTGGTGCTGTCGGTCGCCGTCGTCTTCATCTTCACGATGAGCGTGCTGAGCGCGCTGGTGGCCGCGATCGTGGTGCCCTGCACCGTGGCGATCACGTTCGTGGTGATGGCGCTTTGCGGGATGACGTTCAACATGATGACGCTCGGGGGAATCGCGGCCGGGATCGGGCTCTTCATCGACGACGCGATCGTGATGATCGAGGCGATCCATCGCGGCCATGCAACCGGGCTTAAGACCGGCGCCGCGGTCGAGCGCGCGCTTGACGAACTCAGCCGCCCGCTCGTCGCTTCGACCCTCACGGTGATCGCGGTCTTCATGCCGCTCGTCTTCGTCTCCGACATCACGGGGCTGTTCTTTCGCGCGCTTGCGATTACGCTCGGCGGCGGCCTTGCGATCTCGCTTGCGCTCGCGGTCTTCTTTACTCCCGCGCTGGAGGAGATGGTCGGGCGATGGCGGCGCGCAAGCCGTGCGCCGGGACGGATGTTCGGCGCGATGCGCGCCGCGTTTCTTGCCGAGTTGCGCCCGTTCATCCGCGTTCCGGCGTTGGCGCTTATCGCCGCCGCGGCCTGCTTCGTCGCGGCCTTTGTGCTGTACCGCGCCGCCGGCACCGACTACCTGCCCGCGCTCGACGAAGGCGGCTTCGTCCTCGACTACATCGCGCCGCCGCAAAGCACGCTCGACGACTCCAACGCGCTGCTCGGCAAGATCGAGGATATCCTGCGCGCGACGCCGGAGGTCGCCGCCTTCTCGCGGCGCACCGGCACTCAACTGGGATTCTTTCTCACCGAATCCGATCGCGGCGACTTCTCGGTGCGGCTCAAGCCCAAGCGCACACGTTCCATCGAAGCCGTCATGGACGACGTGCGCGGGCGAATCCTTGCCGCGGTTCCCGGCGTGCATATCGAATTTTCGCAGGTGCTCCAGGATTTGATCGGCGACCTTTCGGGCGTACCCGAGCCGATCGAGGTCAAAGTGTTCGGCGCCGACCAGACCGCGATCGAGCGAACGGCGCGCCGCGTGGCCGCGGAGATCAGCGGGGTCAAGGGCGTCGTTGACGTCTTCGACGGCATCGTGGTGAGCAGCCCCGAAGAAGAAATCGCGATCGACCAAAGCGCAGCGGCGCGCTACGGGCTTAGCGCCGACGATATCCGCGCGACGCTCGAAACCGCGATCGAAGGCACCGTCGCAACCCGGCTGAGCGCCGGCGATCGGCTGGTGAACGTGCGCGTGCGCTACCCGCCGGACTTTCATCGCGAGCTCTCCGCGCTCTCCGAGGTACAGTTGCGCACGCCGTCCGGCACTCTCGTGCCGCTCACGGCGGTCGCGGAAATCCGCTGGGGCGGCGAAACCAACGAGCTTGCGCGCGAGCGGCTGCGCCCGGTCGTCCCCGTCACCGCCCGCCTCGAGGGCGTCGATCTCGGCACCGCGCTCGCCGAAATCACGACGCGGCTGCAGAAGATGGCGCTGCTGCCGGGCGTGTCGCTCGAACTCGGCGGGCTGTACAAGCAGCAGCAGCAGGCATTCCATCAGCTCGCGCTGGTGATGGCGGCCGGGCTCGTGATGGTGCTGCTGATCGTGCTGTGGGAGTTCGGGCGGCTAGCGCCGGCGCTGGCCACGGTAATTGCGGCGCTCGCCTGCCTGGTGGGCAGCTTCGCCGCGCTCGCGCTCACCGGAATCACGCTCAACATCTCGTCATTCATGGGCGTGATCATGGTCGCGGGCATCGCGGCCAAAAATGGCATCCTGCTACTCGACCGCGCCGAGCACGGCGTCGCCTCGGGTGAAGCGCCTGCGCGGGCGCTGACCGGCGCCGCGACGGTTCGGCTGCGTCCGATCGTGATGACCACGCTGGCGACGGCGGCCGGGCTGCTGCCGCTCGCGCTCGGCTACGGCGCCGGCGCCAAGGTCCAGCAACCGCTGGCGGTGGCCGTGATCGGCGGCCTCGTGATGGCGATGCTGCTCTCTTCCGCGATCGCCGGCGGAATTTATCTGCTTGGAACGCGCGCTCGCGCGCCGCTCGCCTCCGCCAGCGCAGAATAACCTCCCTCGAGCCCGCGCTCTCGCATGGCGCACGATTCGGCGCTATTCATAGGCTCGCTCGCCGGACCTTTCGCGAGGGCGGCCCCAGGGGCCTCGCGGCCGGCAGAACGACGCGCATCAAATCAATGGAGACGGCGATGGCAACGCAACAGGGAAAGCAGAGACTCAAAGGCAAGGTCGCGATCGTAACCGGAGCAGGCCGCGGAATCGGACGCGCGGAAGCGCTGCTGCTAGCGAGCGAGGGCGCCAAGGTCGTGGTGAACGACCTCGGCACGGACATGCTCGGCAAGGGCACGGACCAGGGTATCGCGGGACAGGTCGCGGCGGAAATCCGCACCGCCGGCGGCGAGGCGGTCGCTAACATCGACAGCGTCGCCTCGATGGAGGGCGGCGAGCGAATCATCAAAACCGCGATCGATGCCTTCGGCAAACTCGATATCCTGATCAACAACGCCGGCGCGGTGCGGCCGAAAATTATCTTTCACATGACCGAAGACGACTGGGACTCGATGATGTCGGTGCACTTGAAAGGCCATTTCACGACCATCCGCTTCGCGAGCCCGATCTTCCGCGAGCAGAAGAGCGGCGTGATCGTGAACACCGCGTCGGAGTCGGGCCTCGGCCATTTCGGACAGGCGAGCTATTCGGCGGCCAAGGAGGGAATCGTCGGCCTGACGCGCACGGTTGCGCGCGACCTCGGGCGCTACGGCGTGCGCTGCAACGCGATACGGCCGCGCGCGGCTACGCGGCTGTTCGACGAGGGCGCGGCCGCTGCGATCGAGCGGATGCGCGCGACGCTCGGGCCGACGGCGGCGCCGGCGATCGATCGCAGCGGCCTGCAGAACAAGCCCGAACAGGTGGCGGCGCTGGTGGTATGGCTCTGCACGGAGGCGGCCGCGAACGTCAACGGCCGGACCTTCGTGGTCGGCGGCGACCTGGTCGGTATCTATGCCGAGCCCGAGCCGGCGCGCTCGCTCTACCGCGAGGGCGGATGGGACCTCGACACGCTCGACCGTATCGCATCGAAGGATCTGATCGGCGGCCTGGTGAACGAGTTCCTGCCGCGATAGGCGCGGCGCACGCGCGACGGCCTGCTTGACGAATCGCCGCCGCGGCCGCCGCGCCGCGCCCGGGCGCAGGCGCGGCGGCCGGAACATATGTTCTCGCGAGAATGGTTTTGGCCAACCACCAGCGTGACGCGCTCGCAACGCAAGCGCGTCCGCGCCTGTACTC
>DATJXN010000018.1 GCA_035500095.1 Candidatus Binataceae bacterium | reverse complement strand
ATTTTCCCGGCCGACAGCTCGCGCCAGACCGGCTTTCTGAGCCCGCGCGTCGGTTATTCGGGACTGCGCGGCGCGCAGTACATGCAGCCCTTCTATTGGGCGATCAACAAGAGTTCGGACGCGACGTTCGCGCTCGACGTCGAGACCAACCAGCGCGTCGGGTTGTTCAACGAGTATCGCCTGCAAAACGGAGTCGACGATTATCTGCGGGTTGATACGGCCTACGTCAACGAAGGCCTGCGTTCGCAGGCCTCGCGCGTCAACGACGTCGTCGACTACCAGATTGCCGACCCGCACATCCCGATCGACCGCTACGACGTCATCGCGATGATGCGCCAACATATCACGCCGGATCTGGTGGCTTACGGCGACGCGATCTCGGTCAGCGACAGCCTCTACCTGCGCGAGATGAACATCTGGACGCTCTCCAAGGGCTTCGGCAACGGCTACAATACGATGCGCGACGCGCCCGCGCACTTCGGGCTGCTCGACAGCTTCGAGGACGGCTACGCCCAGTTCGGCGGAACGTGGAACCAGGACCTGATCCAGCCGCAGGAGTTCGCGCTGCAGCGGCTGCCGGAATTCCTGCTCAGCGGACGGCGCGAGCTGCTTGGCGGACTTGCCTACGCCGACTACGACGTCGAAGCCGACAACTTCTGGCGTTCCTCGGGCGTGACGGGTCTGCGTCTGGACGTCAATCCGCAGATCACGGTGCCGTGGCGGCTCGGCGATTATCTCTTCGGGTGGGGCGCGGTCGGAACTCACGAAACCGTTTACGATACCTCCGGTCATCAGATCGCGATCATTCCCGTAGGCACCGACGGACTTAAGTGGAACAACGGTCTGACGCTCGGACCGTTGGTCGGCGGCGGGTTGAGAGGGCGTCAGGTGCCGTACTTCAACGTCGGCGCGAAGACCATCCTCGAGAAGGTTTACAACGTCGATTGGAAATCGATCGACAAGCTCAAGCACACCTTCGAGCCGTTCGCGTACTACGCCTACGTGCCGAACATTAACCAGAACGACTATCCCCTCTTCGACGAGATTGACCGTATCAATGCGCGCAGCCTGATTACCTTCGGCGTGACCTCCCGCCTCTACGCTCACTCGGCGTCTCACCCGGCGATGCCGCAGGGCGATGTATCTCAGAGCGACGCCGCCCAGGAGCAGGAGGATGAAGAGCTCGAGGGCGATATGCCGCTGCCGGCGGTGGCGGCCCAGCCCGGGATGGCACGCGAGCTGGCCGAGTTCCAGGTTCTCCAGGCATACGACACCGCCCATGCGGTGGCGCAGGGCGGCTCGCGATGGTCCGACCTGCAGGCCTCAGCTATCGTGCTCGCGACCAACTGGCTTTCGATGGGCTCGCAACTCGGTTACGATCCGCGCGACACGAGCATCACCTATTCCAGCATCTACTTCACGATGCAGCCGCCATGGGCGCTGTACACGCCGCCCAGCCTCTACATGGGGCGCGCGCTGTCGGGCTCCTTCCTGCAGCTCTCATACAATTACATCGAGCCCGGCCCAACCGCGGCTCAGCCGAACGTCAACTCGAGCTTCTACGAGTTCGTCACGCTCCGCGCCTACTACGACCTGATCGACCGGGTGGGGTTGTTCTTCGCGCCATCCTACGACCTCGCCAATTCCAAGATGCTTTCGACCGAATACGGCGTACGCATCAAGTCGCCCTGCAACTGCTGGGCGGTTGACGTGGGCGTGACCAATTCGATCAACCCGAGCGAAACACAGGTGCAGTTCATGGTAACGCTGGGCGGCGTCGGCTCGGTCGGGCAGAATCCCTTCGGGCGCAGTCCCTTCCAGCACGCTACGAGCGTGTTGCCCGGTCTGTAGCAGGTCCCGGCTTTCCGGAGATCCTGGCGCGACGGGCGCCGGGCGTCTCCGGCCGCGATGCGCAGCCGCATGAGCGCGATCCTTTGAGTACGATCCTTGCCGCGATTGTTCACTTCGTCGAACGCACCGCTGCGATCGCGTGCACCGGCCTTGCCTTCAATCCTCACGGCTTCGACGCCGAGCGCTACGAGGAGCTTTTGCGCGAAGCGGCCGCGATGCGCGCGGCGCTGGACGGCGCGAGCCCCGAGGAGGCCGCCGATCTCCTGCGCCGCTGGCGCGCCGAAGTGCGCGACGGCTACGACGGCTACGTGACCACGGCAACGGGATGCGGCGTGATCGCGTTTAATTCAGTCGGCGAAGTGCTGATGATCGAGCGTCCCAACGGCCGCTGGTGGTATCCGACGGGGTTTTGCGAGGTCGGGATGTCGCCGGCGGAGAACGTGGCCAAGGAGGCGGCGGAGGAAACCGGGCTCATCGTGCGCCCGCTTTGCCTGATGGCGGTCATCGACAGCCGCAAGGCCGGCTCCGCGCACCGCCACATCTATTCGCATCTCTTCTACTGTCGTATCGAGGGCGGCGGGCTCAGGCCCAATCCGCTCGAGGCGTTAAGCGCCGGTTTCTTTCCGTTGGAACGGCTCCCCGAGCCACTTCACGGAGCCGACCGCAAATGGATCGGGCTTGCGCGCGAGTTCCATTTCGAGGGACGCCGCGAGACCTACTTCGACCCCATAGCTTGACGGGGGGCGCCGCGGCGCTTTGCGCGGCGGCGGCTTAGACGGCGGCGACCTGGCTGCGCTGGGCGACGCGCGCCGCAAGCCACATCGCGGCCGCTGCAAACGCCACACTAACAGCGATCGACAATCCTGCGCCCGGCAGCGCACTCAGGGTCTGCGGCGCGCCCAGGTAGAGCGCGCGCCTCAGCGCCGCCATCCCGTAGGTCAGCGGATTCAGCCGCATGATCCAGCGCAGCCACACGGGTGCGCCCGCGGCGGGAAAGAAGGCGCCGGAGAGGAACCAGATCGGCACCAGGATCGAGTTCATGATCAGATGAAAGCCGCGCGTCGATTCGATGCGCCACGCGATCAGAAGACCGACGCAGTTGAACGCGAACGCAATGATGGTCATCACCGTAATCGAGGCGGCGACGGCCGCGGCGCCCAGATGAATTCCGGCGAGCGGCGCCAGCGCGAGAAACACGCATCCCTGGAACAGCGCGAGCGTGGTCCCGCCGAGCGCCTGACCCGCGACCACAGTGTCGCGCGCGATCGGCGCCACCAGAACGCCCTGCAGGAATCCCTGGCGGCGGTCGTCGACGGTCGCGATGGTGGCGAAAATCGCGGTGAACAGCAGCACCAGCATGATCACGCCGGGATAGAAGTACTGGACGTAATCGGTTCCTGACGGCATACCGCTCGGTTTGAACGAGGCTCGAAACCCCCATCCGATCAGCACCCAGAAAATCAGCGGCTGGACGAAGGATCCGATAATCACGCTACGCTGGCGGCGAAAGCGCACTATCTCGCGCCACCAGAGCGTCCCCACCTGCAGTACGATCCGGCCCATCAGCGGCGGTCCTCCTCCTCGGGCGTGCGGGCGACGAAACGATGGCCGGTCAGATGCACGAAAACGTCCTCCAGCGTGGGCCGGCCGAAAGTCACCGATTCGATCTCGCCGCCGAATTCGTCAACCAGCCGCGCCACCATCTCGTGCCCGCGCGGACGCTCGATCCTGAGCGTGCCGTCGACCAGCGCCGCGCTCAGCTGAAATCGATCGGCGATCTTTCGCGCGAGCGCCGCGGGCTCCGCCGCGTTTATCACCATAACGTCGCCGCCGACCCGCTGCTTGAGCTCGCCCGGCGGCGCGATCGCCACCAGCCGGCCCTGGTCGAGGATGCCGATACGGTCGCAGCGCTCGGCCTCTTCCATGTAGTGCGTCGTGAGCACGACCGTCACGCCGTCGCTGTTGCGCAGGCGCCCGAGCAGGTTGAAGAACTCCCGCCTCGCCGCGGGGTCAAGGCCGGTGCTCGGCTCGTCGAGCAACAGCAGTTGCGGCTCGTGCAGGAGCGCTTTGGCCAGCTCGACCCGCCGGCGCAATCCGCCCGAGAGCGCTTCGGCCAGTTCGCCTGCGCGATCGCTCACGTCGAAGCGCGCGAGCATCGCCTGCGCGCGCTCTTTGAGCCGCGCGCCGCGCATCCCGTACAGGTTGCCGTGGATGATAAGGTTCTCGGTCACGGTCAGCTTGCCGTCGAGGCTCGGACTCTGGAAAACGACGCCGATCCCGCCCCGAAGCGCCTGGGTCGCGCCGCGCAGGTCGTAGCCCAGGATGCGCGCGCTGCCGGATTGTACCGGCACCAGCGTCGAGAGCAGCCGGAAAAGCGTGCTCTTGCCGCCGCCGTTGGGCCCAAGGAAGCCGAAGATTTCGCCGCGCGCGATCGTGAATTCGACCCCGGCGAGCGCCTGCCGCTCGCCGTAGCTGAAGCCAAGGCTTCGCGCTTCGATCGCGGGCTCGGCGGAACTCTGCGTGGCGCGCTGGGCGGGCGACGCGCCTGTAAGTGCTGAAGCGCTCATGTGATGGACTCGGCTTAGATTATTCCGTTAGCGGGCGGAGGTATCAATCGTTCGTGACGGATTGGGCTCCGAGACGTAACGAGGGTGCGATTGCGTAGAGGCATCGGCTCGGCTAAAGCCTTGACCCTTGTGGGGAAAAAGCGCCGCACGCGAGTCGATTTCTTCGAGCTGTTCGATCGAACGGCGAACGCCCGCCTGCTCGACATCCCGGCCGGCGCGGGCGGCGAGTCGGCGCGGCTCGAGCGCATGGGCTTCCAGGTCGTCTCGCTTGATCTCTTCCCGCCGGCCCGGAGCGCGGCGGCCGCGCGATGGGTTCGCGCGGACTGCAACGCGCCGCTTCCGTTTTGCGCCGGCGCCTTCGACGCCGTGCTCTCGCGCGAAGGTATTGAACATTTTGAAGGCCAGGCCGGCTTTGTGCGGGAGTGCGCGCGCGTGCTCAGGCCCGGCGGCCGGATCGTGCTGACCACGCCCAACGTGATGCATCTGAGCGCGCGGGTGAGCGCGATGCTGACCGGGCAGCGGACGATGCGCCGCGGGCTCGCCAATGAAGTCGAGACCCTGCGCGCGCGCTCCGCCGGCCGCTACTATCACGGGCACATCTTCCTTATCGACTACTTCCGTTTGCGCTACCTGATGCGGCTTGCCGGGTTCGGCGCGCTCGAATTTTACACCGATCGCCTGAGCCCCTCCTCGATCGCGCTCGCGCCAATGGCGCTGCCGATGTATCTGGCCTCGCGCGCCGCGGTCGGCGCGTTCGCGCGCAAGGCGCGCCAGCATCGCCGCGCCGTGGCGCCGCCGGAGCTGACCGACGAAATCCTGCGCCAGGTTTTCTCGCCCGCGCTGCTCTTCGGCAAACGGATGATCGTCACTGCAGTTCGCGAGGCCGATCCGGAGCGGAGCGCCTCCGGTGCAGGCGATTCGCCGTCGTTAACAGGATAGTATGAAAACGCTCGCAAGCGTGGGAGACGATGGCGATAACGGCGGGAGGAACGGTGAGGATCGCGGTGACGGTTGCGGGCCCGTGTATCGGAAGTGTGAAGATTCGCGCAGGCCGGACGACCGGCGCGGCGGCGAGCGCGGCGATATGCGCGGAGGAATCTGATGGATGACGCGCAGGCGCAGCGCCAGACCATGGCGGCGGCGAACGGAGTCAACGATGCCCCGCGCCATCCGCGCGCGTACCTGTGGCAGTTGCTCGGCCTGCTGATACCGGCGACCATTTTCGAAGGCTACGACATCACGATTTTCCATCTCTGCACGCCCGACATCGCCACGACCTTTCACCTTGGGAACCAGGCCATCGGCGTGATCGCCTCGATCGTGCGACTCGGCACGGTGATGTCGTTCCTGGTGATCTCGTGTGGAGACCGCGTCGGACGCAAGCCGGTCATTTCGGTGACGGTGCTGGGCTATGGCCTGTTCACCCTGTTCACCGGACTTTCGCGTGGGCTTTTCACCTTCACCCTGTTCCAGAGTTGCTCGCAGGTGTTCCTGGCCAGCGAGTTCGGCATGGCGATCATCATTATCAGCGAGGAGTTTCCGGACGACCTGCGTGGCCGAGCGATCGCCGGCTTTCACATGGCGGCATTCGTCGGCGTGGCCATCGCGGGCCAATTATACGGCTACGTGGCGGAGTCGGCGTGGGGCTGGCGCGGGATGTACCTGCTGGGCATCGCGCCGCTTCTGCTGGTGGCGTTTCTGCGCCGGTACGTGCGCGAGACCGCGCGCTTCCAGGCCCATCGCGCTTCGCTGTCGGTTCATCCGGGATGGCGCGAAACGCTGCGCGGTCATATCAAGCTTTTTCGCGGGCCCTATCGCGGACGCCTCATCCTGGTCGCGATGCTCGCCAACACCGTCGGCTTCGTCGGCGGTCCGACGATTACTTACTTCAGCCTCTACGCCAAGCGCGATCATCATTGGACCTCTTCGCAGGTGGGTGCGGCGGTGATCGCGGCCTACCTGATGGCGACGGTGGGGACGATGCTGTGCGGCTACCTGCTCGACCTGGTGGGGCGCCGGCTGACGACGAGCATCTTTTACCTGGCCGCCGGAATTTCCATGGTGATGCTGTTCCAGTCCTCGCATCACCACATGATCATGCTGGGGTTCATGGCTACGATGTTCGCCTACCAGGGCTCTCGCGCCGCGACCGCGGCGCTCTCGGCCGAATTGTTTCCCACCGCGATTCGCGCGGCCGGCTACAGCAGCACTATCCAGACGCTCGGCCAGCTCGCATGGTTCATCAGCCCGGTGCTCGTCGGGACCCTGTCGCTGTTCGTGGGCGGACTGGGCAACGCGGCGTCGCTCTGCGCGATCGGGCCGATCCTCGGCGCGGTGATGATTCTGCTCTATGCGCCGGAGACGCGCGGCAAGACGCTCGAGGAGATGGCGCTCTAGCGCCTCGCGTCCACGGTTGACCCCGCACGCGCGCGGGGTGTAAACGGCAGTTGGCCGCGCGCGGACGCGACGGAAACTCCGGCGAAAGGCGGTTCACAACCATGAAAGCTGCGGTTTTGCACGAGTACGATGAAGCTCTGAAGCGGCCCGACTTCGTGCGCTACGGGGAAGTGCCGGAGCCGAAGATCGAAAAGCCCACCGACGTGATCGTGCGGATCGGCGGTGCGGGCGTGTGCCGCACCGACCTCCACGTGATCGAGGGACTGTGGCGCAGCATGATTCCCGTCAAGCTCCCTTACATCATGGGGCACGAGAACGCGGGCTGGATCGAGGAGGTCGGCAGCGCGGTCGAGATGGTCAAGCGCGGCGACCCGGTCATCTGCCATCCGCTTTCCAGCACGGGCGAGACGCTCGCCGCGCGCCGCGGCAACGACATGCATGGCGGCGGAGCGTTCCCGGGCCTGGACTCCAACGGCGGCTACGCCGAATTGCTCAGGACCAGCATGCGCGCGTTGATCAAGCTGCCGCAGACGCTTGCGCCCAAGGACGTCGCCCCGCACGCTGACGCCGGCATCACTGCTTATCACGCGGCCAAAAAAGCCTCGCGCAACCTGCTGCCGGGCGATTGGGCGGTGATAATCGGCGCGGGCGGCCTCGGCCATATCGGCATTCAGGTCCTGCGCGCGCTCAGCCCGGCGGTGATCGTCGTGGTCGACCGCTCGGACCTCGCACTTGGACTGGCCCGCGAATGCGGCGCCGATCATGTTGTCAAATCCGACGGCAACGAGGTCGAAGCGGTCCAGCAACTGACCGGCGGCGGCGGAGCGCAGGCGGTGATCGATTTCGTGGGCGAAGGCGATGCGGTCGCCAAGGGGCTGAAGATGACCGCCAACGCGGGCTACTACTACGTCGTCGGCTACGGCGGCAAGATCGAGATTCCCACGATGGAGATGGTCGCGACCGAAAAGACCATCGTGGGCAACCTGGTCGGCACCTATCCCGACCTGGTCGAACTGATGGCGCTTGCCGACCGCGGTAAGGTGACGCTCGCTACGCGGGAGTATCGTCTGAGCGACGCGAATACGGCCCTGCACGATCTGGTGGCCGGGAAGGTCAAGGGCCGCGCGGTGCTGATTCCGTAGGGCCTCAGTAGGCGCGTTCGACCCGGAAACTGCCCCGCTCGATAAAGCCGCCGCCCTGCATGCACAAGTAGGAACCGCTCAGTTTCACCGCCGGCGCCGCCATGCTGCCCGCTGACGGCCTTCCGTTGAACAAACAGCTTGATCCGTCGGGCAGCATCACGCGGAGGGCCGCGCCGCCGTCGCGCACCTTGCCGTCGGCGATCGTGCCCGTGGTGTTGGTATCCCGGCAGTCCATGTTGCCGGTCGCGCAGGTGTACTGGCCGGTGAGTTTGGATCCCTCCTGAAACATCCTGAGCGTGATCTTCTGCACCGCGTTGCATCGCGTGATATCGGGCTGAAACGGCATACAGCTCGCGGTCGAGGTTCCCTCCCAAAGCCCCGTGTACCCCTGCTCGGTGGCGGCGCCGGAGTCGGCGGGCGAAGCGCTCGCAGCGCCCGGCGGCGTGGCGCTGGAGGGGGCATTTTGCGGCGGTTCACCGGCCGCGCATCCGGCCACAATCGCGAGCCCGGCCAGCGCCGTCCACCATCGGATTGCGCGCCGGCGCTTGGCGATGATTTCTCGCCACATCATCAACTCCAGACCCCGAGCAGTTCCAGCGTGCGCGCGGTGCTGCGCAATAGCGGCATGAGCACCAGATGCGCGAGGCGCCCGAATGGCAGCCAGATCATCAGGAATTCGACGCTCAACAGATGAGCCGTCAGGAGCGCGGCATATGGGCGCATGAGCGAGGCCCCGCCGACGTGCGGAAACGCGAGCATCCCTGTGACCAGCGGCGTCAGCACGACCGTCCACGTGAAGTATTCGTCGAGCCGCGCCGGCCAGGCCGCGCGCGTCTCGTCGGGCGGCCGATGGAGCAGTACCGCGACCATCGCGACCACCGTGACCGAGCCCGCAAACCAGACCAGGCCGATCGGCAGGCCGGGCCAGCCAACTCCGGTCAGATCGCTCACCAGCACGATGTGCGGTGCGAAACCGAAGAGCACGATCAGCAGCCCAGCGTGCATCACGTAGCTCTCGATTTGCCAGTGCCCGCGGCCCAGCCAGAATTGTTTGCGCGCCCAATAGAGATCGCGCTCGGCCGGGCTGAAGATGAAAGCGCCCAGCCGCACGCAAAAACCGAAGACCATGATCACAAGCGCCCAGTGGAGAGCGGGGCCGCGGGCAAAGGCGATCCAGTCCATCGTTAAGTCCCCCGTCTCAGCCCTTGCGCCGCCGACGCAGGCGCCGCCGCCGCCATCCGCCTAACACCGCCCCCGCCAGCAGACCCAGGAGTGCAGCGTCGCGCCAGGTGCGCCCGCGATTCCAGTCCTCGCCGGCCGCCGCGGGCGCCAGTTGGAAAGTGGGACTCATCCGCACCATCACGACGTGACAATCGAAGCAAGCCATCCGGCGCAGCGGATGGGTTTTCCCGTGCCAGAACGCTTCGTCATGACACTGAAGGCAGGCCCGGTTGTTGCGCTCGATGGTCTGTCCCTGATCGATTCGGAACTCCGCCATCCCGCCCACACCCAGCCCTCCGCCCGATTCCGCATGGTCGCTGGCGGGGCCGTGGCATCCCTCGCAGCCTTTGCGCTCGAGGTCGTTCTCCGGCTTGACCAGGAACAGCCGACCCATCTTGGTCTTGGCGAATTCGAGCGATAGCTCGAGGTGGCAGGCGTAGCAATAAACGGTGCCGACGTAATGCGGCGGCCGCCTTGCGGCGCCGGCGCCCGGTTGTATGGCATCAGCCGACGGGGCGTTTGCGGCGGGCCCGGGCGCGGCAAGGGAGCGGCCTTCAGCGGCGACCGTTATCGCCAACGCGATCAGCGTTAGCGCGGCGATGATCACGAAAGCGGCAGTCGTCCCCTCAGAGGCTGATCGGTGTTTCTTCATCGCCGAGCCGGATCCGCGCGCGGTCGCGTAACAGACGCTTGTGACCGCTTTGAGGCCGTTCGTCAACCGTCGCCCTGGCTCGTCCGATTCGCCAGCGCCGGGACGCAGCGTGGGAGTGCCTCGCGGAGAGGCTGCTTCCGCCCCAAGTGCCGAATTTCCCCTGAATCGGCGTTTGATTGTCGGGCGACCCTGCGGTAGGTTTCCGCGTGGAAAGAAGCTTCGTCGGCGGGCGTAGCGAGTTGCGTCTGAGTCAGCCTGAGGGCCGCAGGATAGAGAGGCCGCTCGGTTCGGCCATTGAAACGGCTTGGACGAGGCTGCCTCAACGCGGGGCAAAAGCCCGACAGGCGAGCAGGACCAGCGCTCTCGACCGACGATGGGCCGTGTGAAATTGCCCAGTTCGCTCTGGCACCCGGGTTGCTTTTGGGGCTGACCGAGTTCGACCGGAGGTTGGCGTCCTCCGTCGGATTCTCGAGATGGGGAGCAACCCGTTCGGGGTCAGCACGAGTTGGTAAGAGCCGGGCGGGGAGCCGCATTTTCCGACTTGTATGGGAGCAGCTGAGATGGCCAAACGCGGCGCGTTTATCATTGCGATCTTCCTGGGGCTGTTGGCCTTGTGTGGATCCGGCGCGCTGGCCCAGTTGCCGCCCGAGGAAGGCGTCAAGGTGCGGGAGTTGCCGCCGGCCGGGCCGCACTGGGTATTCGTGATGAACCCGTTCAGCGGCACTCTGCAGGTGACGAGCGTGTTCGCCGTCGACGGGGACTCGCTCCAGGTGCTCGGTCAGATGACCGGCGGCATCACCAGCGCGTTCGCGGTGGCGCCGGATCACAAGCAGTTCTACATGGCCGATACTTACTATTCGCGGGGCGCGCGCGGCGACCGCACCGACGTGCTGACCATCTACGACGCGCGTCACCTGGCGCCGGTCGGCGAAGTGATTCTGCCGACCAAGCGCCAGCTCTCGATCCCGGACAGCTCGGAGATGACCGTGACGTCGGACGGCCGCTTTGTGCTGGTCGCCAATCTGACTCCCGCGACCTCGGTCACCGTGGTTAACACCCAGAACCGAAGCGTCGCGGGCGAGATCGAAACTTCCGGATGCGCCGAAGTCCTGATCGCAGGAGAGCGGCGCTTCGTTTCGGTCTGCAGCGACGGCACGATGCTGACCACGGAGTTCAGCGACGACGGCAAGGCGACGGCGCAAAAGCGCACCGCCAAGCCCTTCTTCGACATCGAGAAAGACCCCGTCTTCGGCGTGCCGGCGCGGGTGGGCGACGACGCCTACTTCGTCAGCTACCGCGGGATGGTTTATCCGATGGGCCTCGGCTCCACTCCGGCTGAGCCGGGCGAACCGTGGCCGCTTTTGAGCGAGGACGAGAAGCAGGCGGGATGGCTGCCGGGCGGTTATCAGCCGATCTGGGCCAACGCCGCCAAGGGCTTGCTCTTCGTCCTGATGCATCGGGGAGGAGGCGACTGGACGCACAAGAATCCAGGCACCGAGGTCTGGGTGTATGACGTGAAAGTGAAAAAGCGCGTCGACCGGATCAAGCTGCCGCGGCAGGGCAATTCCATCCTGGTCAGCCAGGACGACGCGCCGACGCTCTATGTGCTGAGCGTGACGCCGGCCATTATGCAGACGTTCAGCGCGCTCGACGGCAGGTACCTCGGCACGATGACCGGTCTCTCCGGCGTGCCATGGGAGATGTTCGGGCTCTGACGCCGTGACGCCCCAGTCCGGCCCGTAGAGCGCGCACGGAGAAAGATGCCGCAGATTGACCCAGTGCTCGGATGGATGGCCGCGGCGGCTGCCGCCGCCATATTCGCGGCGTCGGGAGCGCTCAAGTTCTATGACCTGGAGAGCTTTCGCGGCGCGGTGACCAACTACCGGCTGATCCCGGAGTGGATGGCGACGCCGTTTGCCTGGATCGCGCCGGTGATCGAGTGCGCGGCCGCGCTCGGCCTCCTGCTGAGTCCTATCCGCGCGTCCGCCGCGCTTGTGCTGATCGTGCTGCTTGCGGTCTTCACCGGCGCAATCGCGATCAACCTCGCGCGCGGCCGCACGGATATCGATTGCGGATGTTTCGGGCCGGCGCTCCGCCAGCGCCTGAGCGGATGGTTGCTGCTCCGCAATGGCGTCCTGTTCGCGCTGCTCGCGCTCGCGCTGATGCCGGCCGGGGCGCGGGCGATGGATTTTCTCGACTTCGCCACCGTCGCGATGGCGGCGGCGACGATCGTGGTGCTTTATACCGCCGCCAACTACTTGATCGCGAACGCCCCCGGGCTTCGCGCGCTGGGTGCGCTGAATGCTTGAAGCGCTGGTGATTTCGCAGATTCTGCTGTGGGTGCTCGTGCTCTCGATGGCGCTGATGATGCTCGCGCTCCTCCGCCAGGTCGGCGTGCTGCACGAGCGGATCGCGCCGATGGGAGCGCTGACGCTCGACCGCGGACCCAAGGAAGGCGAGGCCGCGCCGCAGTTCGAAGTCAAGGACGTCCGCGGCACGCCCCTTCACCTGGGCGGCCCGCGCGGCCGCAGCATGCTGCTCTTCTTTCTCTCGCCTACCTGCCCGGTATGCAAAAAGCTGCTGCCGATCGTTAAATCGATTCAGCAGGCCGAGAGTTCGTGGCTCGACGTCATCCTCGCCAGCGACGGCGAACCGGTCGAGCACGAACGCTTCATCCGCACGCAGCATCTCGAGGATTTTCCCTACATCCTCTCGGCCGACGTCGGGATGACCTACCGGATCGGCAAGCTGCCCTATGGTGTGATGATCGACGACGCCGGAGTGATCCGGGCCAAGGGCCTGCTCAACACCCGCGAGCATCTGGAGAGCCTGATCGAGGCCAAGCAGATGGGAGTTCCGTCGATCCAGCAGTTCCTGCAGTCCCGGCAGGGCGAGGGCCACGAACCGCACGAACACTCTGAGGCCGACGCGCAAGATCATGGGCATGACCACAATCATGGGGACGATGCGGACGGCCACGGGCATAATCATGAAGGCGCGCGCGCCGCGGCAGGCAAGGGCGGACGCAAATAGGCGAGGAGGCGAACGATGGATACCCTGGTGGAACAGCTTACCCGCACGGTCGCGCAACGCACCTCGCGCCGCGGTTTCCTCGCCCGGATGGGCAAGCTGATGCTTGGCGGGATGGTCCTGCCGCTGCTGCCGATCGATCGAGTACTGGGCCGCGCCGACGCGCAGATGACGATGGGCGCCTATGGCACCGGGCGCACCGACGATCCTTCGACCTGCGACTACTGGCGCTATTGCGGCTTCGACGGCAACCTGTGCGGCTGCTGCGGCGGCAGTCATACGGAATGTCCCGCCGGTACCATCATGTCGCCGACCTCGTGGGTCGGCACCTGCCGCGACCCCAACGACGGCAAGGAATACATAATCGGCTATCGTGACTGCTGCGGCAAAGACGTATGCGGCCGCTGCTTCTGCGAAAACAACAAGGGCGACATGCCCATTTACAGGACTCAACTGGATAACGGAGTCATCTGGTGCTTCGGAACCAAACCTTCATCCTACGTCGTCAACTGCACGACGGCCGTCCGGCTCGGGCTCAAGACCTGAGCCCGCGGATTGGGCTGGCCGCGGCCGTGTGCCTGCTGTCACTCGCGGCCGGGACGCCGGCGGCGCAGGCGGACGGGCACAACACGTTCATCTCGAATTGCGCCGTCTGCCACCAGCCCGACGGCAAGGGCGCACCCTCGGTATATCCGCCGCTCGCCGACACGGTGGGCAAATACGTCGCGCTCAAGGATGGACGCGCGTACATAGTCGACGTCGTGTCCTTCGGCATGGGCGGCAAGATCGATTCCGGCGGCGACAGCTTCGAGGGTGACATGCCGCCGTGGCCACAGCTTAGCGACCAGGAAGTCGCCGAGGTGCTCACCTACGTGCTTACGAGCTTCAATGCCAAGGTGCTGCCGGCGGACTTCAAGCCTATTTCTCCCGACGAGGTCAAGACGGAACGCGCGAAGCAGCTTACCTCGGCCGCCGTTCACACCGAACGCGACGCGCTGATGAAGCAGTTGGGCGACAAGGCCGCCAAGTAGTACGCTTGGGCGATATGAAGCCGCGCGCTATCGCCGTCCTGATTGCCGCGCTCTCGTTTGCGGGCACGGCGCTGGCGGGCGGTTCGCCGGCAGAACTCTACACGCTCAACTGCTGGGGCTGTCACAAGCCGCGCGCCGAGGGTATCCCCGGCACGGTCCCGCGCCTGGCAAACTCGATGGGCTACTTCCTGCACGTGCCGGGCGGGCGCGAATACCTCGTCGAGGTCCCGGGCGTCGCCGCTTCATCGCTGAGCGACGCCGAAATCGCGGAGGTGCTCAACTGGCTATTGTTCACCTTCAATAAGGCTGAGACGCCGGCCGACTTCAAACCGTACACCGCTGCCGAGGTCGCAAAGTACCGGCCTCATCAGCTGATCGAAATCACTGAAACCCGCGACCGGCTGGTCAAACACCTGAAAGCCATGGGTCTCGTCGTCCCCGACGACCAGCTTGCGGGCGAGGCGCTGGCGGCGCCGCTCGCTCGACACTAGCCGGCGCCGCTGCAAGCCGCGATGGACGAACGCAAATTCGCTGAAGCGCTCGCTCGCGCGTCTGCGTGGGTCGCGCGCTACTTCGAGCGGACGCGGGATTTTCCGGTGCTTTCCCGCGTGCGCCCGGGCGAGATCGCCGCGGCGATGGCGTCCGCGATGCCCGAGGAGGGCGAAGATTTCGACGCGCTGCTCGACGACTTCGAGCGCATCGTCGTCCCCGGCATCACCCACTGGAATCATCCGCGCTTCTTCGCCTACTTCTCGATCACCGGGTCGGAGCCGGCCGTGCTGGCCGAATTGCTTGCCGCCGCGCTCAACGTCAACGGGATGCTCTGGCGGACGTCGCCGGCGGCGACCGAGGTCGAGGAAGTCGCGCTCAGGTGGCTGCGTGATGCTCTTGGATTGCCGCAGAGCTTCTTCGGCGTGGTTTACGACACCGCCAGCATTTCCGGCCTGCACGCGCTCGCGGCGGCGCGCGAGTCGCTCGGCCTTGACATGCGCAATCTGGGCATCGCCGGCCGCGACCTTCCGCGCCTGCGCGTGTACTGCACCGGCCAGACCCACTCGCACATCGAGAAGGACGCGATCCTGCTGGGTATCGGGCGAGAAAACGTGGTCAAGGTCTCGACCGACGATGCGTTCAGGATGGATCCGGCGGCGCTCGACCGTGCGATCGCCGAAGATCGCGCGCGCGGCTTTTTGCCGATGGCCGTGGCGGCGACGGTCGGCACGACCTCGACCACCTCGGTCGATCCGGTCCCCGCGATCGCGAGCGTCTGCCGCGCGCATCGCGTGTGGCTGCACGTTGACGCGGCCTACGCGGGTCCGGCCGCGATCGTGCCGGAACTGCGCTGGCTGCTCGACGGCGCCGAGGCGGCCGACTCGCTGGTGGTCAATCCGCACAAGTGGATGTTCGTGCCGGTCGATCTTTCGGTGCTTTACACGCCCCACGAGGCGCTGCTCCGCCGCGCGTTCAGCCTGGTCCCGGCCTACCTCGAAACTCCCGAGAGCGAGGTGCACAACTATATGGACTACGGCGTGCAGTTGGGCCGTCGCTTTCGCGGGCTGAAGCTATGGTTCGTGCTGCGCGCCTATGGGCGGCGCAGAATTGTCGAGATCCTTCGCAGTCACGTGGCCTGGACGCAGGAACTGGCGCGATGGATCCGCGAAGCCGGCGATTTCGAAATCATGGCGCCGCATCCGCTCTCGGTCGTGTGCTTTCGCCACCTGCCCGCGCGCCTTGCGCAAAACGCCGTCGCGCTGGACGAGCACAATCAGCGCGTGACCGAAGAGATCAATCGCAGCGGGTTCGCATTTCTCTCAACCACGCGCCTCGGCGAGCGCGTCGCGATCCGCTTCGCGATCGGGAACGCGCGCACCACGCAGGCCGACGTGCGCGAGACCTGGGACCAGCTGCTCGGTACGGCCCGCCGCCTCGCCAACGCCTGAACGCGCGATTACTGCCGCGATGCCTGTCCCTGCTAAAAGCTCCGAAAGCTTCGAGAAGTCTGGTGATATTTCCTGTCTGTGGCGAATTGCTGAATCTTGCAGAAAACACTTCAGCAGCGCAATCTTGTGAATCCTTCACTTACCCTTAAAGTTCGCTCTCATGCGAGAACTATTCATCTTGATCGCCCATCTGTTAGTGACCCTGGCAAAGCTTGGCAGTCGGGGCGGCCTTGGCGCGGTGGTGGCCGAATCACTGGCGGTCAAACACCAGCTGCTCATCATGAAGCGTGCGCAGCGGCGTGCGCCGAATCTGACCTCATGGGATCCGCTGGTGCTGGGAGTTCGCGCGCTTTTGGGGTCACCCAAACGCCTGAGCAAGATGGCTGTGATACTAAAGCCTTCCACCCTTCTGCGCTTTCATTCCGTGCTGGTGAGACGCAAGTATCGCCTGCTCTATGGCCCGAGAAAGCGCCGGCGCCCCGGACCCAAAGGTCCATCAAAAGAACTCATTGGTGTGGTTATCGAGATGAAGCGGCGAAATCCCCGCTTCGGCTGCCGCAAGATTGCCGAGCAAATATCGAGAGCATTCGCTGTCGAGATCAATAAAGATATCGTCCGACGCATACTCATCCAGCACTACAGACCGATGCCAGGCGGTGATGGTCCTTCTTGGCTCACCGTCATCGGCCAC
>DATJXN010000017.1 GCA_035500095.1 Candidatus Binataceae bacterium | reverse complement strand
AGTTTGCCGTTGGTCAACTCGACGGTCTCGTCCTCCCAGTTGACGTGGCCCTCGTCGCCGAACATCTCTCCCTCGGGATCGATCAGGTGCACCCTGCCGTATGCGGAAGCCTGATGGGTCTTGCGCATCAGGTTGATCTTGTCGGCGGTCAGGGTGGTGGCCGCCTGGTTGACCACCGCGTCGCCGGTAACCACGAAAGTGTCGGTCTTGTAGTCGTACTCGAACTGGCGGCCGGTCACATCAACCGGGCCGCGATGGGAAGACTGCAGGATGTGGGCCGCGTCCGAGGGGTTACCTTTCCCCTGGCCTTGGCTCGCCTGCTGTGCGCCCTGCCTGGCCTGCGCGCGTGCGTCGAGCGGCGCAAACGCCGCCGCGGCCGCGCACCCGAGACAGACCACGAGCAGAGCTTTACATGGTAGCTTCAGGAAATAGCCCCCGCCGGCCCTGCCGCTCGAGAAAGTATGGATAAATCTCCCCCACCAGATAGACAGAACCAGTTACCACGATAACCTCGTCCGGTCCACTCTCGGCTAAAACCTGATCCACAGCCCTAAGCGGCTCGCGCACCACGCGGGCGGGTACCTGCGCCGCAAAGAGCGGCAAAAGATTCTCAGGCTCGAGAGGACGCTTGGGCTCCACCCTGGTTAGCGTCACGTCTCGCACACGCGGCGCCAGCATCGCCGCCATCTTCGCCCACTGCTTGTCCTCCAGGCAGCCGAAGATCAGCCGAGGGCGCACCTGCGGGCCCAATTCGACCGCTATTGTCTCGAGCAGGGCGCCGATGCTGAGTTCGTTATGCGCGCAATCGAGGATGACCAGCGGGCAGCGCGACACCACGTCGAAGCGCCCCGGCCAGCTCAATTCTCTAAGTCCCCGCCGTATCGCCTGCTCCTCCAGCCGCCAACCCTGAGCCCTAAGCGCCTCGACCGCCGCCAGCGCGATGGCGGCGTTCTCATGTTGAAACGGCCCGGCCACTGCGAGCTCGACCCGCTCAAGGTTAAGCCCCAGTCCGAAATAGTCAAGCGTGTGGGCGGGCGCGCCCGAGCGGAAGGAAAAGTCGCGCTCCGCTATCCGGACGGGGCTCTGGCGCTGAGTCGCGATCGCGGTCAGCACCTGGCGCGCTTCGGGGTCGCGCGCGCCGATCACCACCGGCACGCCCGGCTTGATGATGCCGCCCTTCTCGGCCGCGATCGCCGCGATCGTATGGCCGAGGCGATCCATGTGGTCAAAGCCGATCGGGGTTATCACGCTGACCAGCGGCGTCACCACGTTCGTCGAATCGAGCCGGCCGCCGAGCCCCGTCTCGATCACCGCCAAATCGACCCCCGCCTCGGCAAAGTACAGGAACATCAGCGCGACCGTGAACTCGAAAAATGTGAGCGCAAGATTGGCGCGCTCGTAAATCCCGCGCAGCCGCTCGATATACTCCAGCATCAGGCGCGCCGGCATCTCGGCGCCGTCGATCCGCGTCCGCTCGGTCAGATGAACCAGGTGCGGCTTGGTGTAAAGTCCGCAGCGCACTCCGGCCGCGCGTACGATCGCGTCGATCATTGCGGCCACTGAGCCTTTGCCCTTGGTGCCGGCAATATGGACCGCGCACAACCGGCGATGAGGGTCACCGATCAGCGCGAGCGCCTGATCCATGCGCTCCAGCTTGTATATTTCGCCACGCCCTTCGAGCGAATAGAGCCAGTCCAGCGTTTTGGAAAGTTCGACCACTGCGGCGGAATTTTAGCGTGACACCCATGTGAAACCTAAGCCCGGAGGACCGCCGGCAAATTGAAAGGCTTAATATCGAGCGAATTCACAGCTCAGCGAGGCTACGTTCTGATTTAAATGAATATGATAATAAAAAGCTATTCATTAGCCTGTAAATATCGTTGTCTAATTATATTTGATTTTAATAATGTCTAAAAAGCTTAATCTATCGTCCAATAGTTCCATTGGTCGATAACGCATCAACTTCTATTCTGGAGAGGGGGTCCAAGGGATTATGAAGAGATATGGCTGGCGGGGATAGCTCTTGCGCTCGCGGTCGGGTCACCGGCGCTTGCCTTCGCGAGGCACCACAGTGTGACAAAGTGGGGTGACGACGACGGCGGTGGGGGTACCTTTTCTGCGGCTTCGCTCAACGGCACATACATCTTCGAGGGAAGCGGCTTCGCCGACGACGGCAAAGCCGGCGAGGTGGCAATGCTCGGAACCTTGACCTTCGACGGAGTGAGCGCCGTTGCCGGCAACCTGATTCTCACGCACGGCAACAGCTCGCAGAATTCCTGCAATGATACGTTCACGACCGGGACATACAGCTTCACCGGCGGAAGCGGTGCGCCGGGACAGTTCACGATGCAGATACCGTTCAGCACCGGCAACATCAATTTCGGCTTGCTGGTTCCCAAACCCGAAGGCCACAGCGCCCTCGCCATCCAGTCGGACAACGGCTCCTTGGTCGGCGTCTCGGTTTGCGGTAGCGCCTCGATAACTTCGATGTCACTCAGGGGAAAACTGAAGCGTCTCGACGAAGGCTTCGGAGGCGACGACTGATACGAGCTATCGTTTCAGACTTGGCGCGAAGGCCGGGCTCAAGCGGTTGGGGAGATGCGGCGCGGAGCAATCCGCGCCGCATTTCTTTTGTGCGCGCGTCTTGTGTGCCCGCGTGTTGGAATCAGCCGCCGGCGGACGGCTTGCGGCGGCGCGCCGGCAGTCGGCGCCCGCCGCATAGCATCGCGAGCAGCCGCGCCAGCGTCGCCCGCATCTGCGCCCGCGGCACGATCGCGTCGAGCATTCCGTGGATGAGCAGAAACTCCGCGCTCTGAAAACCTTCGGGCAGCACCTGGTTGGTGGTCTGCTCGATCACCCGCCGCCCGGCGAAACCGATCAGCGCTCCCGGCTCCGCGAGGTCGAGATCGCCGAGCATCGCGAACGACGCCGCCACGCCGCCCGTGGTCGGATCGCACAGTACCGCGAGATACGGCAGGTGCGCATCGCGAAGCCGCCCGATCGCGCCCGCGACCTTCGCCATCTGCATCAGCGACAGCGCACCCTCTTGCATCCGCGCCCCGCCCGAGGAGCAGAACACCACCACGCCGAGGCCGTGCGCGGCCGCGTAGTCGATAAGCCGGGCGAGTTTCTCGCCAACCACGATTCCCATGCTGCCGCCCATGAAGGTGAAGTCCATCACCGCGAGCGCGAGGGGATGGTCCTCGATCCGGCCAAGGCCGGTGACCACCGCGTCGTTGCGGCCGGCGGCGCGGCGCGCCTGTTCCAGGCGCTGCGGATAGGGCTTGGAATCGCGAAACTCCAGGGGATCGCCGGCCGCAAGGTCCTCGAACAACTCGCGCCAGCTGCCGCGATCGACGGTTATCGCAAGGCGCTGCTCGACGGTCAGGCGATGATGGTAACCGCACTTGGGACAAACGTTGAGATTGCGCTCGACTTCCTTGCGAAAGGCGATTTCGCGGCATCCGGGACACTTGACCCAGATATTCTCGTCGGCCGCGCTTTGCGCCGCGGCCGCCCGTTCGTCCCGCTCTCGCTCCGCCATCGCTTTAGCCTCCGTCCGCGGCGCGCGCGCCACCGCGCGCCGCGCGCATCGCGTTCTTCATCGCACCCACCGCTTCGCCCACCGCCGCAGCAAGACCGGGCCCCGCGCTCTCGCGCTCGATTATGAGCGACAGCGCGCTCCCGACCACGACCGCGTCGGCATAGCCGGCGACCTCGCCCGCCTGCGCGGCGGTCGAAATGCCGAAGCCGACGCCGATCGGCAGATCGGTCACATTGCGCAGCGCGCGCACGCGCTCTTCGAGGCCGGCGGCGAGGCTCGCCCGCGTGCCGGTCACCCCGGCCACGGCGACGTAGTAAAGGAAGCCGCTGCCCGCGCGCGCGATCGCGCGCGCGCGATCGATCGGCGTGGTCGGCGCGAGCAGATAGATCAGGTCGAGGCCGTGAGCGCGGGCCGGACGTGCAAGCTCGGCCGCCTCCTCGGGCGGCAGATCGACGACGAGCAGGCCGTCGACGCCGGCGCGCGCGGCGTCGGCGCAAAGGCGCTCGCATCCGTAGTGCAGAATCGGATTGTAGTAGCCGAACAGCACGATCGGGATCTCGCTCTGGCGGCGTACCTCGGCGACCATCGCGAGAATCGCGGCGAGCGAGGCGCCCGCGGCCAACCCGCGCGCGAGCGCACGCTGATTGGCCGGCCCGTCTGCCATCGGATCGGAAAACGGCACGCCCAATTCGATAAGATCGGCGCCGCGCGCCTCCAGTTCGAGCACCAGCGCGCGCGTGGCTTCGAGGGCGGGATCGCCGGCGACAATGAACGGAATCAGCGCGGATTCGGCGCGAGCGCGGAGCTCAGCGAATTTCTTTTCGATTCGCCCTGCGGTCTTTTGCGCCGCCACCCGCCCGCTCATAGCGCCACTCCAAGCGCGCGTGCGACGGTCTGCATGTCCTTGTCGCCGCGCCCCGAGAGATTGACGATCATCACGCGGTCGCGGGCCATGGCGGGCGCAAGCCGCGCAGCATAGGCGACCGCGTGCGCGCTCTCGAGCGCCGGGATGATCCCCTCGCTTTCGGAGAGCAGGCGCAGCCCCTCCAGGGCCTCGGTGTCGGTGACGGCCGCGTACTCCGCGCGTCCGCTTTGCTTGAGCCACGCGAGTTCCGGGCCGACGCCGGGGTAGTCGAGTCCCGCGGCGATCGAATGGGTCTCGCGAATCTGGCCGAGTTCGTCCTGCAGCAGGTAGGTGCGGTTGCCGTGCAGCACGCCGACGCTGCCGGCGGTGATCGTCGCCGCGTGCGAGGGGCCGTTGAGCCCCAGTCCGCCCGCTTCGACGCCGTGCATCTGCACGTCGCGGTCCTTGATGAACGGATAGAAGAGTCCGATCGCGTTGGAGCCGCCGTTGACGCAGGCGACCAGGGCGTCGGGCAGGCGGCCTTCGTGCGCGAGGATCTGGCGGCGCGCCTCGCGCCCGATCACCGACTGAAAATCGCGCACGATCATCGGGTACGGATGCGGCCCGGCCGCGGTGCCGATGAGGTAGTAGGTGTGGGCGACCGTGGCGATCCAATCGCGCAGCGCCTCGTTGAGCGCGTCCTTGAGGCTGCGGCTGCCGGCGTCGACCGCGGTGACCTTGGCGCCGAGCAGTTTCATGCGAAAGACGTTGAGCGACTGGCGTTCGACGTCGACGCTGCCCATAAAGACCTCGCACTCGCGCCGAAACAGCGCGGCCATCGTCGCCGTGGCCACGCCGTGCTGTCCGGCGCCGGTCTCGGCGGTGATCCGCGCCTTACCCATCCGCACCGCTAGCAGCGCCTGGCCGAGCGTGTTATTCACCTTGTGCGCGCCCGTATGACAGAGGTCTTCGCGCTTCAGATAGATCCTGGCGCCGCCCAGTTTCGCGGTCAGGTTGGCGGCGAAATAAAGCGGCGTCGGCCGGCCGACGTACTCGCGCGAGAGCCGCTCGAGTTCGGTGCGAAAAGCGGGGTCGCGGCGCGCCGCGCGGTACTCCCGCTCGAGCTCGCTCAGCGCGGGCATCAGCGTCTCGGCGACATAGCGGCCGCCGAATTCGCCAAAGTGTCCGCGCTTATCTGGATAGCTTTGCACGGCTGGTGGAGAGTCTTCGGTCGATCGAAGAAGATCTGGCATTCGCGATGAAGCTCCGAAGCTTGTCATGGTCTTTGATGGCCGGCGCCGACTCGACGCCGCTTGCGACGTCGAGTGCGTAGGGATTGAGCGCGGCGGCGGCCATCGCGTTATCCGGCGTCAGTCCGCCCGAGATGAAGACGCGGCTCAGGTCGAGCGCGCGAAGCGCCTGGAAGGGGCGCGTGCGGCCGGTTCCGCCGAAGAGCCGCGAATCGAACGTGTCAATCAAAATAAAGTCGGCCCTGATTCTGGCGAGATCGATACAGTCGAGCGGCGCGTCAGATGGCAGCCGCAGCGCGCGAATCACCGGCACCGGCCATCCTGCAAGCGCGTCGTCATCTTCGTCGCCGTGAAACTGAAGCAGATCGAGCTCGAGCGATTCAAGCCGCTCCTTGATATAGGCCCGGTCCGCGTTGACGAAGACACCGACTATCTGCGCGCGCCCCTTGACCACTGGCGCAATCGCCGCGGCCGCAGCCAACGAGAGGCATCGCGGGCTCGGCGGATAGAAGTTAAGCCCGATGAAGTCCGCGCCGAGGCTGACGGCCGCTTCTGCATCCTCGCAACGCGTGATGCCGCAAATCTTTATCCGCACCGCCATCGCCGTCTAATCCTGCCCCGCTCCGAGCGCGGCGCCGAGCGCTTCGAGTTTGCGGCGCGGGTTGCCGCCGCGCAGCAGACTCTCGCCGACAAGAAAGGCGCGGGCGCCGGCGCGGTCAAGGCGACGGATGTCGTCGGGCGTGTCGATCCCGCTTTCCGAGACGATCAGCGCCGCGCCGCGATAGTCCCCGAGCAGCCGCTCGGTAACTGCGATATCGGTGACGAACGTATGGAGGTCGCGGTTATTTATTCCGACGATTTCTGCGCCCGCGCGCGCCGCCGTTCGCAATTCTTCCTCGCTATGGACTTCAACCAACGCTTGAAGCTCAAGCTCGCGCGCTGCGGCATAGAGCGCGGCGAGATCCACCTCTCTCAGCATCGCGGCGATGAGCAGGATACAGTCAGCGCCTGCCGCGCGCGCCTGATGGAGCTGGTAGGGGTCGAAGATAAAGTCCTTGCGTAAAAGCGGGAGATTGACCGCCGCTCGCACCGTCCGCAAATCCTCAAGCGAACCTTTAAAATGACGATCGGTGAGCACAGAGATCGCGGCCGCGCCGCCGGTTGCATAGTCGCGCGCCACCGCGGCCGGATCGAGGCCGGGCAGGATGTCGCCCTTGCTCGGCGAGGCGCGTTTGATCTCGGCGATGATCGCCGGCCTGCGCGCGCGGAGCGCGGCGAGAAAATCTCGCGGCGCGGGCGCACTGTGGGCAATCTCGCGTATCGCTTCGAACGGCACCGCGGCGCGCTCGGCTTCGAGTTCGGCGCGCTTGGCGGCAAAGATCCGCTCGAGGATTGAGCTTGCGGCCGAAGTTGAAGCGATGCTTGAACTCATGATGCCTCGTCGTGGCTCGCGCGCCGCATCCGCTCCACCACGTCCAGCGCCTTGCCCGCGGCGAGAATCTCGCGCGCGGTCGCGATACCGCCGGTGAGCGACGCCGCCCGGCCGCCCACGTAGATCGCGGCTCCCGCGTTGAGCGCGAGCACATCTTGCGCCGCTCCATCTTCGCCCGCAAGCGTGCGGCGCAGGATCTCGGTCGCATGCTCGACGTCCGTCACCCTGAGCGCCGAGGGTTCGCCGGGCTCCAACCCCAATTCGCGCGGACGCACCTCGAACTCGCTGATCGAGGCGCCGCGAATCTCGGCCACTCGCGTCGGCGCCCGCAGCGACAGTTCATCGAGTCCGTCTTCGCCGTGGACCACCATCGCGTGGTCGACCCCGAGCGCGGCGAGCGCCTCGGCCATCAGGCGCACCAGCCGCGGGTCGGCGACGCCAAGCAACTGGCGGCGCGGACGGGTCGGATTGCTGAGCGGCGCGATCAGATTGAAGACGCTGCGTACGCCAAGCGCGCGGCGGAGCGCGGCCAGCCGTGCGAGCACAGGATGGTAAGCCGGAGCGAAGATGAAGCAGCATCCGGCGGCGCTGAGGCATCGCTGCATGCCCTCTGGGTCGAGCTCGATTTTTACCCCGAGGCGCTCCAGCACGTCGGCCGCGCCGACCCGTCCGCTGATCGCGCGATTGCCGTGCTTGGCGACCGGCACGCCGGCCGCCGCCGCGACCAGCGCCGCGCCGGTTGAGATGTTGAACGTGCTCGCACCGTCGCCGCCGGTCCCTGCGGTATCGAGGACGTTGCCACCGTTGAGGTCGAGCGCGCGGGCGCGCGCGCGCATCGCCCGCGCGCCGCCGGTGAGCTCGGCGGCGCATTCGCCCTTGACTTTGAGCGCGACCAGGAAGCCCGCGATCAGCGCTTCGGCGGGTTCGCCGTCGAAAATCTCGCCCATCACGCGCTCCGCGCGGTCCGCGTCGAGCGAGCGGCCTTCGAGCACGTCGGTGAATGCTTCGCGCAGCTCGCTCACTTGGCAACCTGCTTTAAAAAATTCGCGAGCAGCTTTTTACCCTCGGGCGTTCCGATCGACTCGGGATGGAACTGGATCCCCTCGACCGGCAGCGTGCGATGCCTCAGCCCCATCACTTCGCCCTCCCCGGTATGCGCGCTCACTTCGAGGCACGACGGAATCGAATCGGCGTCCACCAGCAACGAATGATAGCGCATCGCGGCGAACGGGTTGGGCAGTCCGGCAAAGATGGTTTTGCCGTCATGCAGAATGGGCGAGGTTTTGCCGTGCATCAGGCGTCCCGCGCGCACGACCTTGCCGCCGAAAGCCTCGCCGATGCACTGATGGCCCAGACACACGCCCAGGATCGGCAGTTCACCCGCCATCTCGCGCAGCAGCGGGACCGACACTCCGGCTTCCCGCGGCGTGCAGGGGCCGGGCGAGATCACGATCGCCCGGGGCGCCATCGCGCGCGCGCCGGCGACGTCGATCGCGTCGTTGCGGCGAACCTCGAGCTCGGCGCCGAGCTCGCCCAGGTATTGCACCAGGTTGTAGGTGAACGAGTCGTAGTTGTCGATCATTAATATTCGCATCACTATTCGCGCCTGCGCTTACTTGCTCCCGCCGGCATTCTCGAAGGCGCGCGCCGCGCTGAGCGCTCTTACCATCGCGCGCGCCTTGTTGACCGATTCTTCGTACTCAGCGCCGGGGTCGGAATCGGCGACCACGCCGCCGCCGGCCTGGATATACACGCGGCCGTTCTTGCACAGGATGGTGCGAAGCGCGATCGCGGTGTCGGTATTGCCGGTGTAACTGAAATAGCCTACCGCGCCGGCGTACACGCCGCGCCGCACCGGTTCGAGTTCGTCGATGATCTCCATGGCCCGGATTTTGGGCGCGCCCGAAACCGTGCCCTGGGGAAAAGTCGCGCGAAAGGCGTCGTATGCGTCGTATCCCTCGCGCAGCCGCCCGCGCACGTTGGACACGATATGCATCACGTGCGAATAGCGTTCGACCGTCATCAGCTCGGTGACCTCGACCGAGCCGATTTCGGCGACCCGGCCAACGTCGTTGCGTCCGAGATCGACCAGCATCACGTGCTCGGCGCGCTCCTTGGGATCGGCCAGCAGCTCGCGCTCGAGGGCGCGATCTTCGGCCTCGGTCGCGCCGCGCCGGCGCGTGCCCGCGATCGGCCGCAGCGTGATTTCGCGCCCCTCCACCCGCACCATCACCTCCGGCGAGGCGCCGACCAGCGTATGATCGTCCATCCGCAGGTAAAACATGTACGGCGACGGATTGATCGTGCGCAGGCTGCGGTAGAGGTTGAACGGATGGCTCCCGAGCGGCGCCTCGAAGCGCTGCGAAGGCACCACCTGGATCACGTCGCCCGCGGCGATATATTCCTTCGCCGCCTCGACCATCGCCATGTAACCCTCGCGGGTTTGGTTGGAAACGAGATTCATCGCGTCGCCGTTGAGGTTAGCGGCGCTCTCGAGGCGCGGCGCCCTGGCGGGCGCGTCGAGGCGCACGATCAGCTCGTCGATTTTCGCCGCCGCGTTGCGGTAGGCGGTGCTGGTCGAAGGATGATCCTCGAGCGCGACGTTGGCGACGATCTTGACCGTCTGGCGCACGTTGTCGAAAATCAGCACCGTATCGGTCAGCATCAGGTAAAGGTCGGGCGTGCCGAGTTCGTCCTGCGCATGGCTTGGTAGGCGCTCGAAGTAGCGCACGATATCGTAGGCCAAAAAGCCAACCGCGCCGCCGAAAAAGCGCGGCAACTCGGGCGACTGGTAGGCGTGAAAGCGGCGCATCTCGTCGCGCAATCCCTCGAGCGGACTCTTGACCGAGCGCACCTCGACGCTACGCCCCGGGCGTGTCAGATCGAGCCGCCCTCCCCGTCCGCGCAGCACCATCGCGGGCTCCGCGCCGAGGAACGTATAGCGCCCCCACTTCTCGCCGCCCTGCACGCTCTCGAGCAAGAAGGCGTAATCCCCGCGCGCGACCTTGAGAAAGGCGCTGACCGGGGTCTCCAGGTCGGCGGTGATCTCGCGCCAGATCGGAATCAGGTTGTAACCCTTGGCGGCCAGGGCCTCGAATTCGCGCTCGTTTGGCTTAACCATCACTCTCCCCACCAATCCGCTTACACGCGACCAAAAACCGAAAGGTCGCTCGAACCGGGCACTCCGAAAGACACAAGACGCAAAATAAAAGGGGCCGCCGGCTTCTCGCCCGCGGCCCCTTGAACAACCCTGCTGATCGTTAAATCACGACCCTGGAGCGCAGGCGAGCGCGATGGGATGCCACCACCGACGCGATACGGCCTTGAGCTTCAGGTTCATCGCTTTCATCTCCGGCCAAGTAAATTAGCCAGCCGCCGCGCCGGATGTCAATCGAGCAACAGCTGCCGCCTGTCATCAATCTGTCGGCGCCGACTGCGCGGAATCGCTATCGCCGCTGTTGTCATCCGAGCCCGAATCGTTCGTATCCGTATCCTCGGAATCGGTGCTCGACGCGTTATTGCTCGCCGCCGTTCCGCGCGATGACGCCGCGCTGGAGGCGCCAGCGCGGTTGACGTAGCGGGAGGTGTAGGCAGCGCGCAATTGCCCCTGAGCCGCGCGCGCGTCGTCAGCTGTCGGATATGGCCCGACCTGCACGCGGTACCAGGTTTGACCGTTAATCTGCGTGGTCGAGATGTGCGCGATATAGCCGAGCGCGAGCAGCCGCGACGCCATCTTGTTCGCAGCCGCATGATCCATCGCGGCGTCGATCACGATGTTGTAGCCCTTGCCATGAGGCGCCGCGCGCCGCGCCGGAGCGGCGGTGGCCTCGCCTTCGCTCGCGCCGCTGTCCGTCTCGTCTGTAGCCGAATCTGATGCGGAATCGCTGTCCGACTCCTCGGCCGCGGGCGCTTCCGGATGCTGCATCGGAGCACTCGCCAGCGTGGGACGCGGGGGCGGCGCTTTGTGCGCGCGCGCCGGCTTGACCGCTGCCGGCGCCGGCGGCACAGCGGTCCGGTCTGTTGAACTGGCCTCCTGCGCCGGCGGCTTGGCCGTGGCCGGGGCGATCGGAGCGGGAGCCTCGGGCGCGGCAGCCTGCGGCGGCGCGGCAGGCGCGCCGGCCGGCATGGGATAGACGCTCGCAAGCTGGGTCTGGCCCTGCTCGGTTTGCGCCATCTCGCGCCCGGAGATCATCCCGAGGAAGAACACCGCAGCTGAAAGCCCCAGCAATCCCACCAGGATTAAGAATCCACCGCCCGGTCCGATGTCAAAACGCATGCGCCTTAGTCGTCCGTTTGAATTTTTCTTGTCGCCGAATCCTTGCGCGCTTTCGACTGCCGCGGCCCCTCTTACATGCGATCGGGCGCGCTCACGCCAATCAGATTGAGTCCGCTCCTGATTCCGTCCATCAGCAGTCGCGCCAGGAAGAGCCGCGCAAGGCTCAGTTCGCGTTGTTCATTGATTATACGATTTGCGGGCTTGTTGTAGTAGCGGTGGAAATCGCCCGCCAGCTCGAGGAGGAAGAAAGGCACGCGATGCGGTTCGAGGCTTTCGACCGCGCCGCGGACCACTTCCCGCAGGCCGATCAGCTTGCGCCCAAGCGCGATCTCCTCCTCCGAAAGCGGCGCGAGATCGACCGCGGCGAGATCCGCCGGCAGCCCGATGCCTTTCTTTTCCGCCTCGCGAAAGACGCTTGCCAGCCGCGCGTGCGCATACTGCACGTAGAAGACCGGGTTTTCGGGCGCCTGGCGCTTGGCCAGGTCGAGATCGAAATCGAGGTGGCTATCGTGCTTGCGAAACAGGAAGAAGAAACGCACCACGTCGGCGCCGACCTCGTCCACCAGTTCGTCGAGCGTCACGTAGGTCGCCTTGCGCGTCGACATTTTGACCTTCTCGCCGCCGCGCGTAAGCGTCACGAACTGATAGATGATGGCGTGAATGGGAGTAACGTCGTAACCCAGCGCCTTGACCGCCGCCAGCACGCCCTGATGCTCGGCGATATGGTCGGCGCCGAAAACGTCGATCACGCTGTCGAAACCGCGCCGCAGCTTCTCGATGTGGTAGGCGATGTCGGGCGTGCGGTAGGTCGGCTCGCGCCCCGGCCCCGATCGCACGAGCACGCGGTCCTTGGGCAGCCCAAGCGGCTCGCCCCTCAGCCACACGGCGCCGTCGTATTCGGCGACCAGGCCGCGCTCGCGCAGCCCCTCGATTACCGCATCCACCTGGCCGCCGCGGATGAGATCGAGCTCGTTGGTGAAGACGTCGAAGCGGATACCCAGACCCTCGCAGGTGCGGCGGATGTCGGCGAAAATCGCCTCTTCGGCCGGCGCGCGAAAAACCTCGATATCGGCCGCGTCCGCGAGCGCGTCGCCGTGGCGCGCAACCAGTTCGCGCGCGACGTCGCGGATGTATTCGCCCTGGTAGCCGTCCTCGGGCATCGCCGCCGGGCGTCCGAGCGCCTCCAGGTAGCGCGCGCGCACGGATTCGCCCAGGAGCTTCATCTGGCGACCGCCGTTGTTGAAGTAGTACTCGCGCGTGACTGCAAAGCCGGTCGCCTCGTGCATGCGGGCAAGCGTGTCGCCGAGCACGGCGTTGCGCCCGTGGCCGACGGTTAGCGGCCCCGTCGGATTGGCCGAGAGGAATTCGACCTGGACCTTGCGTCTCTCGCCGATTTGCGGACGCCAGAAACGGTCGCCCTCGGCCGCGGCGCGGCGCAATTCGCCCTGCCAGTACGCCGGCGCCATCCGGAAATTGATAAATCCCGCGCCCGCCACGGCGGCCTCCGCGATTTCGGGCGGGAGTTCGAGATTGGCGCGGATTATTTCGGCAATCGCGCGCGGCGGTTTCTTCTCCGCCCGCGCCATCACCAGCGCGGCGTTGCTCGCCGCGTCGCCGTGGGCCGGGTCCTTGGGCGCCTCGACGCCTGCGGCCTCGGGCAGCGCGGTCGTAAGTTGGCCGGCGGCGCGCGCCCGCCCGACCGCGGCATTGAGGATGGATTCGATCAGCTCTTTCATCTGGTAGCCGGAGCAATCGTGCCCATCAATCGTGCCCCATCAATCGTGCCCCATCAATCGTGTCAGATAGCGCCGACGAGTTGTAGTGGGCCTTGCGCGACGCCCTTGAGGCCCGCCACCCGCGCGTCACGATTCGGTCCGATCCTGTGCTAAGAAAGGCCGCAAGCAGGAAAATCGATTTCGCGGTACGGAGGATAATCCGATGGTAAAGGTCGCAGTCATGCTCAAGCGCAAGCCGGGGATGAGCGCGCAGGAATTCCATCGCTACTGGAAGGACGTGCACGGGCCGCTCGTGCTCGGAGTGCCGGAGCTGATGCGTCACTTTCGCAAGTACGTCCAGAGCCACGCGATCGAATCCGGTCTCTCCGACACGCCGGGCGGATCGGGACCCTACGACGGATACGCG
>DATJXN010000016.1 GCA_035500095.1 Candidatus Binataceae bacterium | reverse complement strand
AAATTCGCCCGCCTGCATCACAATCTCGGTTACGCCTATTCCCATCTCGGGCGGCTGGACGAAGCGCTGGCGTCGTACGACCGGGCGCTCGAAACGGTCGTCGATCCGGCCGAGCGGCTCGAAACCACGCATTCGCGATCGATCTGCCTCATCGGTATGGGCAAGCTCGAAGAAGGCTTTTCGGAATTCGAGACGCGAAACCATCCCCGCTTTCGCGCCTTTCTCAAGCACGTTCTGAAGGCCCCGCAATGGAAGGGCGAGGATCTCGCCGGCAAGCGCATTGCCGTCGTCGGCGAGCAAGGTCTGGGCGACGAGTTCATGTTCGCAACGGTGCTGCCCGACATCCAGCGCGCAGTCGGCGATGCGGGAAAGCTCTACATCGCGGTCGATCCTCGGCTCGTTCCGCTCTTTCAGCGTTCCTTTCCCAAGGCGGAAGTGGGCGCGTATGACGACCGCACGCTGCTCGATCCGAACGGCAACGAGGCCTTGCGCTTCATCAAGTTCGTCACCGACAAGCAGGAGCCCGATTTCTGGTCGCCGATGGGATCGGCTCTGCAATATCTTCGCAAATCGCTCGCCGATTTCCCGCATGAGACCTTCCTCAAGGCCGATCCGGAGCGCACGAAAAGCATGCGCGGCCTGCTCGAAGCGAAGGGTGAGGGCCCGTTCGTCGGCATCTGCTGGCGCTCGATGATGCTCGGCGCCAAGCGCGCAAAATATTACAGCCCGCTCGATCTCTGGGCGCCGATCTTGACGACGCCCGGCGTGACCTTCGTGAACCTGCAGTATGGCGACTGCGCCGCTGAAATCGCCCACGTGAAAGAGACGTTGGGCGTCGACGTCAGCGTCCTCGACGTCGACCTGAAGGACGATATCGACGGTGCGGCGGCCCTGTCCGCTGCCGTCGATCTGGTGATTTCGGCACCCACCGCGGCGGCGGCGAATGCCGGCGCGGTCGGAACCGAGGTCTGGTTCGTCACGGCGGGCCGCACCTGGCCGCAACTCGGCACAGACGAGTATCCCTGGTACCGCAAGAGTCACGTCTACAGTCCGGACAAGTTCGCCGACTGGAATGAACTGATGCCGCGCATCGCGCGCGATCTCGCGGCGTTTGCGGCAAAGCGGAAGGGCTGATCGCTTCGCCGGTCCCTATTGTTGCTGTTGCTGCTGCTGGTGGAAAATGTGCTCCGGCATCGACGCCGTCGGCCTGGGCGTGCCCATGGGGCGCGCGACCCGCAGAAAATCCTCGTGCCGCACCGGCGCCTGCGTCGGCTCGACAACCACCGATA
This sequence comes from Candidatus Binataceae bacterium, assembly GCA_035500095.1. Lineage (NCBI taxonomy): Bacteria > Candidatus Binatota > Binatia (SeqCode) > Binatales (SeqCode) > Binataceae (SeqCode) > Binataceae bacterium (SeqCode). Next base: position 942 of record DATJXN010000016.1, on the reverse strand, counting down.
TCGCCAGTTCGCTCGAGGCGCCGCCCTTGAACGTGCCGCGCGTGGGCGGCACGTCCGCATAGTCGCGGCCGACAGCCGCGCGGATGTGGCGCTCGCCCGCGAGAATGTCGTTGGTGGGATCGAAACCCACCCAGCCGAGACTCGGTAGATAGGCCTCGAGCCAGGCATGGGTCGCGTCGGCGGCCGAGCGGTCCTGCGTGCGCGGGCGATGATAGAGGTAGCCGGACACGTAGCGCGCCGGAATTCCCCAATGGCGCGCGATCGCGATCATGATATGCGCGAAGTCCTGGCAGACGCCGCTGCGCTCTTTCAAGGCGACCTCGATCGGCGAACTCGCGTCCGTGACGCCCGGCCTGTAGCGGAACGCGTCCCTGATCGTGGTGTTGAGGAGGCGCAAGGCCGAGAGCGGATCGCCGGCCGGTCTGGTCAAATCGTGCTCGCGCATGAAGTCCAGCAATTGCGGCGACAGCCGCGCGAATGCCGAAGGCTCCAGCAGGTCGAACTGGTCGTCGCTGAGATTGTAGGAATTGTATCGGCCCCATTCGAGCGGATCGGCGGCGGGCGGCGCGGCGGGAACGTTCAGTATCTCGACGACGGCCTGGGCCTCGATCCGCAACTCCTCATGCTCGCGCAGCACGTTGAAGTGGTAGACCGCGTTTCCCAGATAGTCCGTGTACGCATAAAGTTGGGCGCGCGGATTGGTGCTGATCTGGAAGCTGCGCAGCGCCTGCGGCCCCTCGGAGCGCGGCTGCATGCGCAGCTCCATCACGCTCTCGCGCACCGGGCTGGAATAGCGAAACCGCGTCACATGGCGGATGGAATAGAACATCGCGGCCTCAGCTGGACTGAACCGGCGCGAACGGCGTCACAGCACCGTCTCCGCGCCGTAGGTGATGTAGGAAACGTGAACCGAATCGTGGATCTGTTCGCATTGCCGCGTGA
>DATJXN010000015.1 GCA_035500095.1 Candidatus Binataceae bacterium | reverse complement strand
CAGACCTCCGGATGGTGTCCGAGCCTTCTCAACAGGCGCCAGCCGCCGATCCCCAGCACCAGTTCCTGCTGCAGCCGCAATTCGGGACCGCCGCCGTAGAGTTCGCCGGTGATCCCGCGATAGACCGGCAGATTGCCCGGGTCGTTGGTGTCCAGCAGATAGAGTTTGAGCCGGCCGACGCGGGCTTCCCACACCCGAAGCCGCACCTTGTAGTCGGGCAGCAACAACTCGATCCGCATGAGGTCGCCGTCGATGTCCCGCACCGGGGTGATCGGTAGCCAGGCGGGCGGGTTGTATGGGAAAAGGTCGCGCTGCCCGCCGTCATGGCCGATCGCCTGGCGCGAGAACCCCTGCTGATAGAGCAGGCCGACGCCGACGATCGGTACGCATAGGTCGTCTCCCGCCTTGAGCTGATCGCCGGCGACGTTGCCGAGACCGCCCGAATAGATCGGCAGCGCCTCGCTAAGCCCGAACTCCATGCTGAAGTAGGCGACTTCCGTGAGCGCCGAGGCCGGATGGGCCTGCTGGAACCATCCCGGCGCCGCGGCCGCCCTGCGCCTCGCGCCGACGAGATCCTCGACGCGCCCGCGCAAATCCCGGTCGTGGGCCATCGACTGGAGCATCTTTTCCGAGGCCTGCTGGAGCATCAGGTACGGATTGCGCGTGATCCTCCACACCTCGGGATCGATCCGCCGCCAGATATCGTCGCTGTAGCGGTTCCAGGTGACGCCGAGGTCGAGTGCGAGCTCGTGCAGGAGGTCGATCAGTTGAGCGGATTCGAGCGGCGCGGCCGTAACTTCCGGCATTGAACTCCTCCTGGGCAATTGCGGCGCCTTTCCCTTGGGGCACCGGTCCATAGCATAGATGGTACGCCGCAAGGTTCACGATTAAACGCACTTCCGCGCCGCTGCGCGACGAACATTTAATCCCTTATTAACGAGCGGTTAACGGCAAATGTCGCGATACTGATGACTTCCGTATGGAGTCATCAGGTGTGTCAATTGGAGTCAACTGCCGACGGCCGAGCAGGTGCGACGGTTTCGAGATGCGGGTCGAATCGCCCCGCGTTTCGACGGCATGATTCTCGCTTGGATTGTCGAGTGAAACTGCGATCGGGGAGTGACCGATGAGCGAAGCGAGCGCGACTGAACGCGAGCGGCTGGAAGAATTGCTGGGCGACCTCGAGCGCATCCGCAGCGCGATGCTGCGGCTGGAAGATGACTTCGCGGCGGAACTCGAGCAGGTTGACGAGAGCTACCGGGAGGGCGGGCGTAATCTGCTCCATTACCTGGCGCTGCGCCACCAGGAAGTCCGCCCGCTGCAGGAACGGCTGGCCGCCCTTGGCCTTTCTTCGCTCGGACGCTCCGAAGCTCACGCGCTGGCGACCGTGGACGCCGTCACCGAGAACCTGCATCGACTGCTCGGCCGCAGAACAGAGACGCCCGGAGCAAGACCGGGCGTCAGCTTCAGCAAGGGTGCAAAACTGCTCTCCCAGCATACGCAAAGCCTGCTCGGGCCGCGTCCCAACGGGCGCAAGGTGCGCATCATGGTGACCTTGCCGACCGAGGCGGCGGTGGACTACCCGCTGGTGCGCGAGCTGCTCGACCGGGGGATGGACTGCGCGCGGATCAATACCGCGCACGACGATCCCGCGGCGTGGGAACGGATGGCGGCGAACGTGCGCACGGCGGCGCGCGAGCTTAGGCGCAACTGCCGCATCCAGATAGACCTCGCGGGGCCCAAGCTGCGCACGGGCGCGATCGAGCCGGGACCGCACGTGATCGAATGGCATCCGCAGCGCGATACGCTCGGCCGGGTAACCTCGCCCGTGCGTATCTGGCTCACGGCCGACGACGCGCGCGTGCCGGCGCCGTCGCTTGCCGACGTGACTCTGCCGATCGCCGGCCCGTGGATGTCCAAACTTTGCGAAGGCGACGCGATCGAATTCGACGACGCGCGCGAAGCCGCGCGCACGATTCGCATCACTGGCAAGGCCGAGGGCGGCTATTGGGCCGAATGTCGGCAGACCTGCTACGTAACGCCCAACACTGCGCTGCAGGTGCGCCACCGCGGCATCACGCTGGCGGCGATGGGCAGGTTCGGCGAATTCCCTCCGCGCGAACAGGCGCTTATCCTCAAACCCGGCGACACGCTGATCGTCACGCCCGAGGGCGCCGCGGGCAAACCCGCCGCATATGACGACGCCGGCCGCCTGCTCGCGCCGGCCGTCATCCCCTCCACGCTATCCGAGGTTTTTCCCGACGTTCGCCCGGGCGAGAGAATCTGGTTCGACGACGGCAAGATCGGCGGCCTCATCCAGAACGTGGCCGGCGACCGGATGGAGGTGCTGATCACGCAGGCCCGCGCGAAGGGGGCCAAGCTCCGGGCGGACAAGGGAATCAACCTCCCCGACAGCAACCTCTCGCTGCCCGCGCTTACCGCACAAGACATCGAATATCTGCCGCTCGTGGTCGCCAATGCGGACCTGGTCGGGATGTCTTTCGTGCGCCGGCCGCAGGACGTCCGCGCCTTGCAGGCGCAACTCGAACGTCTCGGCGGCCGCGGCCTCGGTATCGTGCTCAAGATCGAAACGCGCCGGGGCTTCGAGCGGCTGCCCAACCTGCTGCTCGCGCTGATGCGTCATCCGCTCGGCGGCGTGATGATCGCGCGCGGCGACCTCGCGGTCGAGTGCGGATACGAACGGCTGGCCGAGCTGCAGGAGGAGATCCTGTGGATCTGCGAGGCCGCGCACATGCCCGTCATCTGGGCGACGCAAGTGCTCGAGAGCCTGACCAAGGGCGGGATGCCGTCGCGCGCCGAGATCACCGACGCGGCGATGGGCGAGCGGTCCGAGTGCGTGATGCTGAACAAGGGGCCGCACATGGTGCAGGCCGTGAGCGTCCTCGATAACATCCTTCGCCGCATGCAGGAGCATCAGAGCAAAAAGACTTCGCAGTTGCGCCCGCTCCATCTCGAGCCAGTGCACGTATCGGATTGAGCGTACCGCCTCATCCGCGAGACAGATCGCCTGCTGCGCAAACCCCTGCGCATCGGTTAACTCGTTGTAGTTTTTATTTATGCGCAGGCGAAGTGCCGAAGCGAAAAACCGCTCGGACCTTTGTTCGGTCCGAGCGGTGAAACCGGCCACATTCGGGGTCGGGCTTTCGGTCAGCCTTGTTGCCGCGTTCTTTGGCCCGACTCGTTACCGTCGCGACTCCTTGTTGTTAGCCGCGTTCTCCGGGCTTCCCAACTCCGTGTCATCGCGATGGAGGTTTTCCGCCATCTTCAAATGGGCCTCAAGCACGGGAATCGTTTGATCGATATAGACGCGCACTTCCCGATCGCTCGAAAACTCGCTCTTGGCCCGGCGGAACATCGCAAGCGCTTTCTCGTGATCGCGGATTTCCGTCTCCAGGAAGGCATGGTTGAACTGCGCGCCTTTCAGACTATCCAGTCGATCTTCGGCCGCCTTGTTCTTTTCATACGATTTCAACTTGACGTCCTTCTGGCTGGCCAGGGCTTCGAGTGCAGCCTGGTTATGTACGTGATCATCCCTTACGGTATCGGCCAGCGTGACCAGGGTCTGGTTGTCCCCGGCCTTGCTCTTCAGCTCTTTTGCCATGTCCTGCTCTTCGTTGTTCATTTGATTTGCCTGATCCAGCAGCGACGTCAGGCTCGCGGATGGGGCGGAGGCCAGGACCGGCGCGCCAAGGACAAAGAGCAATGCAGCGGAAAGTGGTATCATGCTGATCTTCATAACTTTCTTACTCCTCTTGAGCGATTGCTTACAGTCGGTTGTTAAAGTTGCTCGATCGGCCAGGACGCCATCGCTTGATGTCAGATCGAATGTGCGCCTGACGGCTCTCCCATCAGTCGGCCAACCGGGACAGGTGCTATTCTGACAGGCACTGACTTGGCCGCCGGCACTTTGCTGCGCTCCGCGTGATGCCACAGCGGGATCAGCACGTTCGCTTCAGGATAGTATGTGGCGACGCATCCTTCGGGGATGTTGTATTGCACGACCTTTAGACCGGCGAGCCTCCGATCGACGCCGTCGTCGCTGACCGTGGACAGCTCGACGGCGTCGCCCTCGCGAAGACCAAGACGCAAGACGTCGCTCCGATTCATCATGACGACGCTGCGCGTGCCACGAATCCCGCGGAAACGATCATCATATCCATAAACCGTTGTATTGAACTGATCATTGCTTCGTAAGGTGATCATGCGAAGCACATCAGCGCGAGGCGCACTCATATCTGGATCCTCGCGCAAGTTTTTCGGCAAATCTTTCGGAACGATGAGGTTCGCCTTGCCGGTTTTCGTATTCCATCGGCGCTCCCGCGCCGCCACCTGCCGCGGAAAACCTCCTGGCTGGCGGATCCTCCGGTTAAAGTCCGAAAAGTTCTCAGGATACGTCGCCTCGATCGCGTCGCGGATCAAGTTGTAGTCGCCGACCCAACCATCCCAATCCACCTGCGGATTGGAGTGCAGCGTAGCCTTGGCAATCCCCGCCACGATGAACGGTTCGGACCTGAGGTGCTCGCTCGCCGCCGGCTGAATCCCCGTGAGGCGTGGAACTGTTGCTGCCTACGTTCTGACCGAAAAAAAAGATGCAGTCTGTCTGAGCGAAATCTTCAAGCCTCACGGTGCCGACGGGAACGCCGATACTCTCGGGAAGCGCGACCGATGTGCTTTCGTGGCACATGTTGGAGCAATCGGGCAGATTGTTGCAGCCATAAAGGCGCGCGAGCAGCGAGTACAGGTAGGCCGTGTCGAGTGAGGCCCGCCCTGAAGCGTAGAACACCGCCGATTCAGGATCGGTTTTGCTCAAGATCGCGCCAATCCCCTCAAAGGCCTGTTCCCATGAGACGCGCAGATATCTGTCGCTGTCCTTGTCCCACCGAAAGGGATGCGTCAGGCGGCCTTGCGCTTCAAGACTATGGTCAGTCCAGGCGAGCAGCGTTCGTACACGATGGCGAGAAAAGAACTCAGGCGTCGCTCGCTTCGGATCATTCTCCCACAGAGTCGCCTTTGCGCCATTTTCGCAAAATTCCAGCGGCCGAAATTTCGGTTTCGCCCAAGCGCAACTGACGCAGGCGAATCCGTCGCTTTTGTTCTGGTGCAGCAAAAGACGAGGACCCTTGAAGGGAATTCTTTCGCGCAGCACTTCATCGGCTACCGCTCTTGCGGAACCCCATCCCCCGGCCGCTCCGCTATAGAATCGAATCCGCGACTTACGTCTGCGCGCGAACATCTCAGCGGTGAGTAGAGCAACCAGCGAAGCTCCTATCGCCACCGGAACGGATGCATAACGCCAACTTCGCCTGATCACACTTATTTTGTCTGACATGGCCTATGCCCCGATTGACGCTGAAAAGCCGAATGTGAATCGCCGCGAGGGTTTCAACTTGCTACCTTTTTTCACGCGTTCGCCGGGAGAAAATTTCCAAAGCCAGTTTTACAACCTTGCGAAGACCCCTTTTGCGGTTGTCTATCCACGGGTTTTCGTTTCGGGTCTCATTCCCGTTGACCGGGCTGGGTAGATGCCTTGCAACCGAGGTGCCACGAAAGTGAGAGCCTGCCGGATTTGATCGCTTGACCCTTCCCCGGAAGGCCCCACCGCGCCCTCCAGTGCGTTTCGAGCCTGTTCAACGCGTCAAGGCGATGAGTCCATCAGCCCCGCTGCATATAGCGGATTGAACGTACCGTCTCATCCGCGAGACAGATCGCGCGCCGCACAAATCCCCGCGTCAGATAACTTTTTGTAGCGTTTACTTACTCACAGGCGGTCAACGCCTGCGAGTAAACATCTCCGCCCGAGCACAAATCCCCAACGGAGAGAATGGGAAACGCTCGCTCGGCACGATGGCCCGCCGATCGCCCTCTATCTATGCGGGCACCGCGCATGCTCGGCGGCACTTTGCCGAATGCCGCCGAGCACGAAGCAAAAAAAGTTATTGAAGCGCACGATAGCGTAGTCATCTTTGGCAATTAATTGACAAGTCTAATCATGCCTAACAGATTTTTAAGTCGAGACATGATGTCTTGACGCATAGGGCGCATACCGCAGTTTTCGCTCCGATTGCTCTTGCGATGCTCTTTGTCGGAGCCTCGCCGAGCATCGCACGCGCCGCCCTCGGTGCTTCCGCCGACTCGATCGCCGCTGACGCAGCCTCGCTCGTCGCGCCCGGCCCAAGCCGCGTCGCGCGTCCGGCGCCGAACGCGCCGTCGGTCAGCGCCTACACGGTCGCGCGGATGAAGACGGCCAGCGGAATCGCGGTTAACGAATTCATCGGCCCTGACGGAAAGGTCTTCGCGGTGACCTGGCGTGGGCGCCGGCCGCCCGATCTTTCGGTCCTGCTTGGATCGTATTTCGCGCAGTACCGGGACGCGGCCAACGCCGGCGTGCTTGCGGCGCACGGACTCCATCATGCATCCGTGCGCGGGACCGACGTGGCGGTCGAGACGGCAGGTCACATGCGCGACATGTGGGGACGCGCGTGGCTGCCCGCGATGCTCCCGCCCGGCGTCGAGCCCTCGGAGATACGATGATACGTGGTCGGGAGTTCAGGCTTGCGATCGTAACGATGCTCGCGGCGGCGATGCTGTTGTTTCGCGGCCTGTCCGGTGTGGATGCGGCCAACGCGCAGGTCGAAGCGGCCAAGACCAATCCCAACGTGATGAGCGCGTACGTATCGGCGGGGCCGTACGGCGAATACTTCAACGGCCCGTTCACTTCGGTCACGATTTGCGAGAGCGGCACGGCCAATTGCCAGACGCTCCACGCCATCCTGATCGACACCGGCTCTTCGGGGCTCCGAATCTTCGGCGCGCTCAACCATCTCCGGCTGACGCCGCTGACCGCGTCCGACGGCAGCCGGATCGCGGAGTGCATGCCGTTCGGCTCGCTTACGACCTGGGGCCGCGTCGCGTATGCGGACGTGAAGCTCGGCGGCGAGCCGGTGATCTCGAACCTGCCGATTCAGCTGATCAACCCGAACTTCCCGACGATTCCGGCGGCCTGCACCGGCGGTGCGCCGGTGGCGCAGAGCCCCACGCAACTCGGCTACAACGGCATCCTCGGCGTGGGCTTGTGGGGCCCCGACTGCGGCGACGTCTGCACCGCGCCGGGGCCGCAGAATCCCTCGATGTACTATCGGTGTAAGGGTGGCGCCTGCAGCGTCGCGTCGCTCGCGAACGACAAGCAGGTGCAGAACCCGGTGGCGCTCTTGCCCGAGGATAACAACGGCGTGGTGCTCAAGCTGCCGTCGATTCCGTCCACCGGCGCGCCGGCGGTGATGGGCAAGCTCGTGCTCGGCATCAACACCCGCCGCAACAACCGCCTGGCCGGAGCGTTCGTTTACCGGACCGACGGCGCCGGCAATATCGCGACGACTTTCAACGACGCGACGATGGACGGCTTCTTCGACACCGGCTCCAACGCGCTGTTCTTCGACAGCGGCGCGATTCCGCAGTGCGATCCGTCGCTGGCGCCGGGCTTCTATTGTCCGGCGGACGGGCTGGTGCTCGGCGCGATCAACACCGGGCGCGACGGCAGCGCGAGCGGCGAGGTCTTTTTCAACGTAGCCAACGCGCTTGCGCTCGCGGGGACCGGCAACAAGGCCTTCTCCAATGTGGCGGGGACCTTCGGCGGCAGCTTTTTCGACTTCGGCCTGCCGTTCTTTTTCGGCCGCAACGTGTTCACGGGAATCGAGGGACAGACCACGCCCGGCGCGGGGACGGGCCCGTTCTTCGCCTACTGAACGTCGCCGGCCGCGCCCGCTCTTTTTCCTGCTCATTGCTTCTGCATAGGATAGGCCTTCCGCCGCGGCGCGGGCGAATCCTGAACCGTTCGCCCCTGATCCGCTTTGCGCGAGGGAAACGGATGCCGGTCAGGCTGATTGGAATGATTGGCGTGGCGCCCCCGCATGGCGCCACCGTTCACGTGATCAAGGGCGGAATCTCGGCCGCCTATCTCACCGATTTCGCGCGCGCCCACGAGCGCTCCGGCTTCGACATGGTGCTGGTCGGCTATACCTCGTCGTCGGCCGAGGGCTTCAACGTCGCGATGTACGCGGCGATGCGCACCGAGCGGCTGGCCTATCTTATCGCGCATCGCCCCGGCCTGGTCGCGCCGACGCTCGCTGCGCGCAAGGTCGCGACCTTCGACGTCCTGACCGAGGGCCGGATGGCGCTGCACATCATCGCCGGGCTGAGCGACGAGGAGCAGCGGAGCGAGGGCGATTTTCTGCCCAAGCAGGATCGCTACCGGCGCGGCTCGGAGTACCTGGAAATCATGCGCCGGACGTGGACCGCGGAGGCGCCGTTCGACTTCGCCGGAGCCTTCTACAACGTGCGCGGCGCGATCGCGGACGTCAAACCTTATCAGAAACCCCACCCGCTGATTTTCTTCGGCGGCTCCTCCGAAGGGGCGCTGGCGATGGGCGCGGAGCACTGCGACGTCTTCGCGCTGTTCGGCGAGCCGCTTGACGAAACGCGCGAGCGGATCGCCGACTTCCGCCGGCGCGCCGCGGCTTTCGGCCGCGCGCCCACCTTCAACATCTCGTTCCGGCCGATCGTCGCCGAGCGCGAGGACGCGGCGTGGGACAAGGCGCGCGCCATCCTGCGCGAGATCGAGCGCGGCGGGCCGCCAACGCATCCGGCCGATCAGTCGGGGCGGCGCCTGATGGCGCTCGCGGCGCGCGCCGACGTGCATGACGAGCGGCTGTGGATGCCGATCGCGCGGGCCACCGGCGCGCTCGGCAACACTTCATGCCTGGTCGGCACGCCGGAGCAGGTCGCCGGCGCGATCCTGAAGTACTACCGGCTCGGCGTCGCCTCGTTCCTGATTCGCGGCTTCGATCCGTACAACGACACCATCGAATTCGGCCGCGAGCTGATTCCGCGAATCAGGGCGGGCGCGGCGGAAATCGATCGCGAAGCAACCGCCGCCGCATAAGCGCGCGCGCCGGCGCGCACGGTTACGCGCGCCCGAGTCCCTTCTCGGCGCGCGCTCGCGTATCAATCCGAAATCGGCAATACGCAAGGGTTCTTCGTGAGCGCTCGAATCTCCGACGCCGCAAGGTGCAGCAAGGGCGCTCGAATCAAGCTCCTTGGAATTGGAGAACTTCTCAGAAGAGGCGGTTCTCACAGACATTCAGAACCGCCTGGACCCTCACCCTAACCCTCCCCCAGGACTGGGGGAGGGAATAATAGTTGAAGGCGCTAATGCGGCGTCCTGGAAATAAGGTTCATCCCAAGATCTCCGAGGGCTGTCATTCCGAGCGCAGCGAGGAATCCCGGCTTCCACGAAAAACGAATAAAGATCCGGGATTCCTCGGTCGCCAACTCCCTCGGAATGACACCTTGAAGCTTTTCTGATCCGGAGACTAGAGCCGCAGGCGCAGCCGGTCGATCAGCCGCTTGACCAATCCGCCGCGCCCAACCGGCGCCGTCGCGAGCATCGGTATCGTCGATTGCGGCTTCCCGTCCACCATCAGGACGAGCGTCCCGAGCTGCTGCCCTTTGGCGATCGGCGCGACCGGGTACTTGGGGCTGAACGATCCGCTGAGCGTCACCTTGCCTTCCTGGCCGTGCTCGACCGTGACGGAGGGAACCTCGGCGGGCGCCACGACTACGGTATCCACCGAGCCTTCATACACGCGCACCTCGCCGGGCAACGTCTTGTGCCAGTCGGGCTGCACGCTCGAGAACGCGCGGAAGGCCCAATCGACGAGCTTTTCGGTCTCGACGCGGCGCGCGGTCGCCGACGGCGTGCCGAGCACCGCCGAGATCAGTTCCATCCCGTTGGCGTGCGCGCTTGCGACCAGATGATAGCCGGCCTCTTCGACGTGGCCGGTCTTGAGCCCGTTGACCCGCGCGTCATAGAAGAGCAGGGCGTTGAAGTTGGGCTGATGGATTTTGTCGAAGGTGAAGTCCTTGGCCGAGGTGTAAGTGATCGCGTCGGGAAAGCGGCGGACGATCGCGCGGCCGAGTTTCACCATGTCGAAGGCGGTGGTGTACATCTCCGGCACCGGCAATCCGTCGGGGTTCGAGAAGTGGGTCTCGTCGAGCCCGAGCTCCCTGGCCTGCTGATTCATCTGCTCGGTGAAAGCGTCGGTCGATCCGCCGAGATACTCGGCCAGCGCGACCGCGGCGTCGTTGCCCGAGGAAACCATCAGGCCGTACAACAGGTCGTTCACCGAAACCTTCTGGCCGACCTGCAGGAACATCCGCGACACCGTGCTGTTCATCGAAAGCCGCCACGCCTTCTCGCTCACCGTGACCATCGTGTCGGTGGTGAGCCGGCCCTGATGGAGCGCCTTGAGCACCAGGTAGAAGGTCATCAGCTTGGCCAGGCTCGCGGGCTGGATTTTGACGTGCTCGTTGTAGGCGTAAAGCGTCGCGCCCGAACGGGCGTCGATCATTATCGCCGCTTTGGCGTCGAGCCCGAAGGGCGCCGGGCGATCGCCGAAGACGTGAATCTGTTCGAGCGGGACCGCCGACGGCGCCTCCGCCTGCGCGCGCCGCGCGCGGCGCGCCGCAGCGGCGGGCGGGGCAGCGAACGCGAGCATCGCCGCTATCGCCGCAGCCGCCGCCAGCCCAACGATCACCGGTTTGAATCGGAAAATGAAACGCGCTTCCATCGCCTGCCGCTTCCTCCGCGCCATTCAAGGTACGGCGTGGCGCGATTGATAATCAAGGCGCGCGCCACGGATTGCTCAAGAGGGGTAACGGATTCCATTCGCCGCCGATTCCGACTATTTCATTGTAGCCATGACTATCGACCTCTCGGTGATCCTGCCGGTGATGAACGAGCGCGATAATCTGCGCGCCCTGCTTCCGCGGCTCCGCGAAATCGCCGAAACGTTCCATCTCAAATATGAAATTATCGTGATCGACGGCGGCTCGACCGACGGCACGCGCGAGACCGCCGCCGAACTAGGCGCCCGCGTGGTGCCCGAGCGCCGCCGCGGTTACGCCGGCGCGCTGACCACCGGTTTCGCCGAGGCGCGGGGCGCTTACCTGTTGACGCTCGACGCCGACATGTCGCACGACCCGGCCTTCGTGGCCAAGATGTGGCGGGCGCGCGAGCGTGCCGACATCGTGATCGCCTCGCGCTACGTGCGCGGCGGCGTCGCCTACACCGATCTGAGCCGGCGCCTTTCGAGCTACGTGCTGAACGGGTTTCTCCGCCGCGTGCTGAGCGTGCCGATCGGCGATCTCTCCAGCGGGTTTCGCCTCTACCGGCGCGAAGCGGTCGAGAGCCTGGAGCTGACCAGCCGCAACTTCGAGGTCCAGGAGGAAGTGCTGGTCAAGGCCTGGGCCCAGGGCTTCAGCGTGACCGAGATCCCGTTCACCTATTTTCCGCGCGAGGCCGGGCGCTCGCACGCGCGGATGCTGCGCTTCGGGATGGACATCCTGCGCGCAACCTTTTCGCTCTGGCGCCTGCGCAACTCGATCAACTCGGCCGACTACGACGAGCGCGCCTTTTACAGCATCGTCCCGCTGCAGCGCTACTGGCAGCGCAAGCGCCACTCGATCACCGTCGCGTGGACGCGCAACGCCGGCCGCATCCTCGACGCCGGCTGCGGCTCGAGTATCATCATCCAGAGCCTCAACAATGCGGTCGGGATGGACTACAGCCACAACAAGGTGCGCTTCCTGCGCCGCTACGGCATTCCGCTGGTGCGCGGCTCGGCTTTCGCGCTGCCGTTTCGCGCCGCGAGCTTCGATTGCGTGATCAGCTCGCAGGTGATCGAGCACATCCCCTACGACGAGGTCCTGTTCAGCGAGTTGAAGCGCGTGCTGCGCCCGGGCGGGATGCTGGTGATCGGCACGCCCGACTACGACACGATCGGATGGCGCACGATCGAGCCGCTCTACGGTGTGCTGCAGCCCGGCGGCTACAAGGACGAGCACATCACCCACTACACGCGCGAACGCCTGACCGAGATCCTCAAGCGCCACGGCTTCATCTACGAAGAGCACGCCTACGTTCTGAGGAGCGAGCTGATCATGCGCTTTCGCAAGCCCGAGGCCGAAAGCGCACCGCTCGACGCGCCGGCGCCGATGCGCGCGGCCATCGCCTGAACGCTCGGCGAGCGGGAGGAGAGACGACGATGCCTACCGTCCGAACCACCAGCCTGGCCGCCAACATCAACCTCTATTACGAAAGCCGCGGCAGCGGCGAGCCGCTGCTGATGATCATGGGGCTCGGCGGCAGCGCGCTGGGATGGGATCCCGCGCTGATCGAAGATCTCGCGCGATCCTGCCGCACCGTCATCTTCGACAATCGCGGCACCGGGCGCAGCGACCAGCCGGACGAGGAATATTCGATCGAAGGGATGGCCGCCGACGCCGCCGCGCTGCTCGACGCGATCGGAATCGAGCGCGCGCACCTGTTCGGCGTCTCGATGGGCGGGATGATCGCGCAGGAATTCGCCCTGCGCTATCCGGCGCGCGTGCAGACGCTCGCGCTCGGATGCACCACCGCGGGCGGACGCAACGCGGTGCCCGCGCCGCCCGACTCGATGGCGATCCTGAGCGCGCCGCGCAACGGCCTCTCCGACGCCGACCTCATCCGCCGCGCCTGGCCGATCAGCTATCCCGCATCCTACCTGCAAAGCCATCGCGCCGAACTCGAGGCCGCAATCGTCCGCGTGCTCGCCCATCCCACGCCGGCGTTCGCCTACAAGCGCCAGCTCGCCGCGACCTTCAAGTTCAACACCTACGATCGCCTGGCGCAGATCGCCGCGCCGACGCTGGTCATCACCGGCACCGACGACGCGCTGCTGCCCGCAGCCAACTCGGAAATCATCGCCGCGCGCATCCCGGGCGCAAAGCTGAGTCTCATTCACAACGCCGGCCACATGTTCTTCAACCAGGAACGCGAGACGCTCGCGCGCCAACTCGTGGCATTGATGCAGGCGCATCCGATGAGCCCGCCGGGGCGAGGCGCATGAGGCTCCCGGGGCGCGACGAGCTTTTCGCCGCGGCCGCGACGGTTCACGCCGCGCTTGCGCCCACGGCGCAAATCCGCTGGCCGCTGCTCGGCGCACGCGCCGGCACCGAAGTCTGGGTCAAGCACGAAAACCACGGCTCCGTCGGCGCCTTCAAGCTGCGCGGCGGAATCGTTTATATCGACGGGCTTGCGCGCGCGGCGCATCCGCCGTCCGGACTTATCGCGGCGACCCGCGGCACTCACGGCCAGAGCATCGCATATGCGGCGGCGCGGGTCGGGATGCGCACGACTATCGTCGTGCCGCATCGCAACAGCCGCGAGAAGAACGCGGCGATGCGCGCGCTCGGCGCGGAACTGATCGAGCACGGTCGCGACTTCCAGGAGGCACTCGAATTCGCCGAGCGCACGGCCGCCGAACGGGGCCTGCTCATGGTGCCTTCGTTCGATCCGGCGCTGGTGAGCGGCGTCGCGAGCTACGCGCTCGAGTTCTTCGGCGCGGTCGCCGATCTCGACACGGTTTACGTGCCGATCGGCCTGGGGTCGGGAATCTGCGGGATGATCGCGGCGCGCGAGGCGCTCGGACTTTCGACGAGGATCGTTGGCGTGGTGGCCGAGAATGCGCCCGCTTACGCGCTTTCGTTCGCGGCCGGCCGCGTGGTCACGACCGCGTCGGCCGAGACCATTGCCGACGGCGTCGCGTGCCGCATCCCGCGGGAGGATGCGCTCGAGATTATCAACCGATGGGCCGAGCGGATCGTGACAGTGAGCGAGGCGGAGATCGCCGCGGCGATGCGCTTTTACTTCAGCGACACGCACAACGTGGCCGAGGGCGCGGGCGCCGCGCCGCTCGCGGCGCTGCTCAAGGAGCGCCGCGCGATGGAGCGCCGGCGGGTGGGGCTGGTGCTGAGCGGCGGCAACGTCGATCGGGAAGTGTACGCGCGCGTGCTGGCAGAGGAATGACTGGCGGGGGGCGAAGGGTGAGGATCAACAAGGGGGGTGCGAATGTCGGCGAGAACCGCCTCTATCTGCTGAAACCGCTCAGCCGTGGCAGCCGGCGTGCCTTATCGCGCGAAAGCGCGAACTGCCATTGGACAAACATCGAGGGTCGTCTTCTGCGGTTCGGCCTCAGCCTGATGAAGTCTTTCGCGTCTTGATGTATCCGTTGGCGACATCGGTTTGGATCCATCCTCGTTTGTCTCCCATGATCTAAGCTCGCTCCAATTTGGCACAGCCAGTGCTGATAGGTAGGGGCGGCCAGTACTTCACAAGGTTCTAATCCCCTCAACCTCGGCCCAAACCGATGCGGGGAGCGACAAATGTTTTTTCAGCGTGAAAAATTGACCAAGAAATTTGTTCCAAGCGTCTTCGCTGGCTTCAGCACGTCGGCATCGTTCGTCGCGGCCGCAATCGGCCTTTTGCGCGTCTTCGCCATATTTATGGTCGTGCTGGCGAGTTCCGCATCCGTGCAGGCGGCCTGCATCAGCGTCACTTCTCCGGCCAGCGGTGCTTCGATAACCAAGGGCGCATCCATTCCAATCCAGTTCACCGACACCTGCACAAGTCGCTGGTTCGAGTGTCTGCTAATCGACGGTACAACCTACGCCTGTGCCACGCCCAATCCGCAGCAATTTACGTGGAACACCTCGAGCTACGCGTTAGGAAACCACTCTGTCACGGTCAATTCATGGACCACGGGCGGCGGTTCTCTACTGGGTTCGGCTTCGATAACTGTGAACCTGGTCTCGGCAACTCCGACCGCTACTCCGACCCGAACCCCAACCGCTACTCCGACGCCGACCCGAACTCCGACCGCGACTCCGACCGTTACTCCAACTGCTACACCGACCCGAACTCCGACCTCCACGCCGACCGCGACACCGACCGCGACCTCGACGGCGACCGCCACTGCGAAGCCCACGCCGACGTCCACGCCCGCGCCGGGACCGATAACGCTCAGGAACGTCGCGACCGCGAGTACGTCGTCGGGTGGAGGGAGCCAGTTGACGATCGCGGTTCCGTCCGGAGCGGCGGTCAATGACGTGATGGTGGCGCAGCTTACGGTGCGCGGCGGCTCCTCAACCGCAATCGGCGTGCCGGCGGGATGGACCCAGATCCGGCGCGACAGCGACACCACGAACCAGATCACCCAGGGGATCTACGATCACGTGGTCACGGGGACGGAGCCGGCCGGCTACACGTGGACCTTCACGGCGGGTAATGACGCGGCCGGCGGCATCGCCGACTACATCGGCGTCAACACATCGACTCCGATCGATGCGAGCGGTGGCCAGGCCAATGCGTCCTCGGCCAACGTGACCGCGCCATCGATCAATATCCCGGCCGGGCACAACAGCGACCGATTGCTGGCGTTTTTCGCGATTCCCAACAGCAGCGCGATGACGCTGCCGGGCGTGCTCACCGGCCGCTGGAATTTCCATGCAACCGGCTACGGCATAGCGGCGGCGATGGGCGACGCCACGACGCCCGGCGGTGCGACCGGAAATTACGTTGCGACGCAGGGCACCAGCACCGTTAATGTCGGTGCGCAAGTCGCGCTGCTGCCCGCCGCCGGCTCTCCGACCGCCACACCAACTGCGACTCCGACCGCCACCCCGACGTCAACCCCATCTCCGTCGCCGACGGCCTCGCCCACGCCGATTCCAACCGCCACACCAACGGCCACGCCCACGCCCACGCCGGTGCCCGGGCCCATAACGCTCAGGAACGTCGCGACGGCGAGTACGTCGTTGGGTGGAGGGAGCCTGTTGACGATCGCGGTTCCGTCCGGAGCGGCGGTCAACGACGTGATGGTGGCGCAGCTTACGGTGCGCGGCGGCTCCTCAACCGCAATCGGCGTGCCGGCGGGATGGACCCAGATCCGGCGCGACAGCGACACCACGAACCAGATTACCCAGGGGATCTATGATCACGTGGTCACGGGGACGGAGCCGGCCGGCTACACGTGGACCTTCACGGCGGGTAATGATGCGGCCGGCGGCATCGCCGACTACATCGGCGTCAACACATCGACTCCGATCGACGCAAGCGGTGGCCAGGCCAACGCGTCCTCGGCCAACGTGACGGCGCCGTCAATCAACATTCCGGCCGGGCACAACAGCGACCGATTGCTGGCATTTTTCGCGATTCCCAACAGCAACGCGATGTCGCTGCCGGGCGTGCTCATCGGCCGCTGGAATTTCCATGCAACCGGCTTTGGCATAGCGGCGGCGATGGGCGACGCCATGACGCCCGGCGGTGCGACCGGAGATTACGTTGCGACGCAGGGCACCAGCACCGTTAACGTGGGCGCGCAGGTCGCGCTGCTCATCGGCGCCGGCTCCCCGGCGGCAAGCACCCTGCTCGTGAATCTCGACTCCGCATCACATACTAAGTATGGCCTCTACTATCCGGCGACCTATGTCCTCGGCATTCCCGGCGGATCGAGCGGCCTCGCGGCGCAGTATCGCTACGACACCGTCAGCGCCTGGAACTCGCTGCCGACGGAGACCACCTCGAACTTCTTCGACGGCATCGCCGCGGCGAGATTTGCCTATGCGAGCAACACGGCCTACGTCAGCGTGCCGTTTTCGAGCAGCTCCGACGCGATTTACCTGCGCGTCATCAACAGCAGCACGCAGCAGCCGGTCGCAATCACCTACCAGGGCATCTCGAACTACTACGACAATCGCAAGGCGGCCGTGACCATCGACTTTGACGACATAACCGACGGTTTCCTGTCCGACGACGTCCAGGCCATCTCGCTCACTGCGGCAAAGAACCTGCACGTAACGGCGGGGGTCGAGACCGGCGAAGTGACGAGCCCCACGTGGTCAACCGTGCAAGGATGGGTGGATTCGGGGTTGACGGAAGCCGCCTCGCATACGCGGACGCACCCGTGCAGCGACGCCGAATATGAAGTCCTCGGCTATACGTCCGAGGTCACCGGGAGTTGGGACGACCTGCTGAACAATCTCGATCTGCCGAACCCGTTCATTCCGAGTTTTGTTGAGCCGTGCGGGTTTTCGGATACCGAACTGCTCGATGCGATCGGCGCGGCGGGATATCTGGTCAATCGCACCACCAGCACCGGTGACAACGGCTTCGGGGCATGGGATGCCGGAGGCTTCTACGACGCGAATATGACGGCGAACACTGACAACTGGCCTGTCTACACCTCGTATCCGAACGACGGAGGCACCGCCGCGCTGCTGAGCACCTGGAACTCCATGTTCGACAGTGTGTACGCGAGCGGAGGCATCTACCACATCCTGGACCATCCGTGGGAAAAGCGCTGGTCCGCCGGCGGCTATCTCGACCAGCACGCGAGCTACATCGCGAACCGCAAGGACGTCTGGTACGCGACGCTCGGCGAGCTGTACCTGTATCATTACCTCCAGGAGCGCGGGATGATAACCGTCACCGCACAATAGCCGCTCTACTACTCAGTCGAGTCACCGGACGCCGCTGGCGAACATCTGCGCAGCGGGGCGTCTTTTCGCCGCAAGCCCCGCAGCAGCGGATTTTCCAGGAACGGCGCGGCGGACGCGATCGCTGGACGATCCGTCAATGTCGTTTTGGCAACCTCGAGTCAAGAATGTGTGAAACCGGGTGTCTGATTAGCTAATCCTGTCTCTTTTACCGCCAGGCGAATATTTCGATTGTATAATTTGCTGTCAGTGCGAGGTTAATCGCTATTATTAGTCGGCACGATTGCTTTCGTTCGGCGGTATTGGCTGTGGAAAAAATGTTGCGCAGCTATGAGATAGCGTTGACTACGGCTGCCCGATCCTTTAGCGTGAGCGCGTTCGAAGGTTTAAGGGGGGAGGCTTTCGATCGTTGTGTGCCAGGCGATGCGAGTCCTGCTTGTTCCTGCACTCTAATCCGTCGCCCTAATTCGATTTAACGACAGATTGCGCCTGAGGCCGGTGAACACGGACTGACGTGTGCGCCGCTCGGGCGTGATGCTTTGGCAACGAGGCGTCCGGCCGCGGGCGGACGGCGCCTTGTCATGCTGAACGCTATCGGCCTGCGCAGACCGATGGCTGTTCAGGATGGAAAGCTGCGTCTTTTTTAAGGGGGGATAAATGAGAGTAGCAGGCTGCTTTAACTATCGTATCAGACTGATTCCTGTTGTTTGCCTTCTGGCGTTGACATTCGGCACCAGCGCCTGGGCACGACACACACCAGCGCCGACTCCGATTCCGACGCCCGCCGCGCTGCCCCAGACGATTACGATCAGCTCTCCGGTAAACGGAGCGACGATAACTCAAAACACGGTCGTCACGGACAATGATTCGTTGAGCCAGTGCGGCGGTCTGTCCTGGTACGACGTACTATATGTCGATGGCAAAGAGACAGCGGGTTGCGCGTTCGGTTCGTGCGTATTCTCGCCATCCTCGTTTGCCGCCGGCGCACATACGATACAGATTCATGCGCATACTTCCGATTCCCCAAACGCCGGGTACGATTGCGCGACGAGTCAGACCGTCAACGTGACCGTTGGATCGGCGTCCAACGTCGGCAACGAGATAACGATTACCGCGCCATCTAACGGCCAGACTGTCAGCGGGTCGGCAGTGGCCGTAAATGTGACTTTGGGACCCGACGTCTATTCGGACCAACTGGTGGTCGATGGGGCCCTGGTTACGTCGGGCAAGGGCAATTTCACCTGGAATTCGACCGCAGTCGGCAACGGGCAGCACGTCCTCACGGTGAACGTGTTTCAGCAAGGCGGTTCGAGCGCTATCGGAACCGCCTGGGTCGGGGTCAACGTAAGCAACGCGTCAGGCACGCCGGCCCCTACACCGACGGCCACAGCGACGCCAGGCTCGTTGCCGCAGACAATCACGATCAGTTCGCCCGCAAGCGGTGCGACTATCTCGGCTAACACTACGGTCGCCGATAATGATTCGACCTCGCAGTGCGGCGGACTCGCCTGGTACGACTCGCTTTACGTGGACGGCAATCATGTAACGGACTGCGGCTTCAGCAGTTGCGTGTTTTCGCCAACCGCATATCCGATCGGCGCTCATACGATCGCGATCCACGCGCATACCGCCAACAATCCTACCGGCTACGAATGTGCGACCAGCCAGAAGCTCAGCGTAACGGTTTCGGGTTCAGCGGCGACTCCCACGCCCGCCGGTACGCCGACTCCCGCGCCAAGCGCGACTCCGACCCCGAGCGGGGCGGGCTTCGTTACTATGCTGCCGCCTGTTTCTTCGGGTCAGCCGCTCTCGGGCATAACCGGAGACGCGAGCGCGATCATCTCGGGCATCTACAACGCCCTGTCCTATCCGTTACAGTCCTACGGCAACTACAACGATCCGAACGGCACGATGGGCACGGGAGGAACCGTAGCTGTCTGCTGCGGACCCTTGCTCGACGATCGCCAGGCGGCGTCGCTGGTGATGCTCACTGCGGAAACCAACGTCGCCAGCTCGGGCGGTGATGCGGACAACGCCTACTATCAGAATTACGTTCTTGCGAGCACTTCGAACCAATCTAACTATTTAAGCCAGCTCAACGCGGTGAACAGCGGATGGGGGACGGGGCCGATGGCCGCCGTGATGACACGGGTGGACGGCATGTGCCCGATCCAGAACCCGACCACGGCCGAGATCATCCAATGGGCGGCGAACAAATGGGGGTTCAATCCCAAGTACGGTTACGCCGAAGCGTGCGACGAGGGAGATTGGAACAACACCACGCTTGGCGATAACGGGACGAGCTCGGGTCTTTTCTCGGTCGCCGATCGCGGAGTGAACCATGGATGGGGGCCCCTGGTTTCGGCCAATTCGAATCTCGCGCGCGAGAACACCTGCTACAACGCGGACTTCTTTTTCGCCACCAGGTGGGCCGCGTTTCATTCCGCCGTGCAGGGGGCCGCTCTTTCAATCAGCGGCGAGGCGCCGCCCTACCACATGGCAGACACGGTTGAGTCCTGGTACTCGGGCGGAGCCAGCGATTGCCCGGGTGGAAGCGACTGCGGTTATCAGCAGATGATCTATTCCGACATCATCTCGGGCTGGCAGAACGCCGGCGACCCGAACAACGGCACCAATCCGCCTTGCTGGTATATGGGCAAGTATTATTTCAATTCGGCTATTCCAACGGCGGCATCGGCGGGAACGATACCGCACGAGTAGCCGCTAGCGTCGGGGGGGGAGGCGAAGCGGATATCGAAACAATGCGCGGCTGGCCGCATTCCTGCGGCCAGCCGCGCGGCCGCCGATCGGCCCTAGGATTCCAGTTCATCCAGCAGCGCCCGCGCATCCTTGAGATCGGCGGTGTCGAATCCTTCAGTGAACGAGTTGTAAACTTCAGCGAGGATCGTGCGGGCCTCATCCCGACGGCCCGTATCCCGCAGCAGGCGTGCGAGGCTGGTGGTTGCGCGCAGTTCCGGGGATTTTGCGCTGAGCTTACGGGAGAGCTCGATGGCTTCGCGGAAGTCCCGCTCGGATAGTTCGATGTGATTCTTACCTGCGCGCAAATGCATTTGGCCGCGCAGCGTGAGTGTCAGGGGGCGGGACCACAACTCGTCAGGATTTGTCGCGATCGCCCGCTCCAGTGTTACGAGCGCATCGCCAAGATCTCCTGTGATGCTTTGCGCGTCGGCCAGAAGAGTCAGATAGAAGCCCCTGAACTGGCGGTAAGAGAGCGACTCCATCTCATCTATTCCCGTACGAATAAGAAC
>DATJXN010000014.1 GCA_035500095.1 Candidatus Binataceae bacterium | reverse complement strand
AAGATCCATCGCGCGCCCGCCACCGCGGTCTTCCTCGACGTGCTGGAGTGGTGGCAATTTTACTTTCCGCCCTATGCCCCGGAGCTGAACCCGGTCGAGTACCTGTGGAGCTAGCGCAAGACCAAGCCGCTGGTGAATCTGGCCTGCCCGGATGTTGACGCGCTCGCCGCTGCCGGACGCCGGCACACCCGCTCTCTACAATACAAAGCCGGCCTGCTTCGTTCCTTCATCCGCCACAGTCCTCTTTCTTTGCGCCTATGCTAGGACGTTATTTATGCAGGAATCAATAGTTGCGGCGCCGCATTCGTATCGGGTCGCCGTTACGACAGCGTTCGGATCGGTTTGTGCTCTCCGAGGCTAAGCGGGAAGCGGCATCCGCGTCGCGCCGCGAGTACTATCGGGCGTTCATTTTTCGACCGGAAGGCCGGCGCGCGACCATTTAAGGAACGATCCGTCGAACAGCCGCGCGTCGTAACCCGCCTGCACCAGCGCGATGTATCCAAGTGCGGCGCGCGGCCCGCTGCGGCAATAGGCGATAACCTTCTGCCCCTTTGCGACGCCGGCCTGCGCGAACCTAAGCTCGAGCTGTTTGCGTGAGCCGAGGAGGCGGCCCTCCGCGCCGTTGAGCGCGCTCCATACGACATTGACCGCGCGCGGAAGATGGCCGGGCGCGCCGTCGAGGTCGCGCTCGCCGGTAAACTCTTCGCGCGAGCGGAAATCGATCAGGCGATCGGAGGTGTTGGCGCGCACCTCGTCGAGCGTCGCGCGCATCCGTTGGTCCAACCGCGGCACAAAACGCCTTCTGGCAGGCGTCGGGACCGGACGGTAGGTGACCTCGCGGCCCTCGCTCTTCCATTGCTCGAAGAAGACGTCGAGCAGGAGGATCTCCGGCGCGCCCAGATACTCCATGATCCACGTGAGCATTGCCGCATTCTGTCCCTGCGGCGAATCGTAGAGCACAGGCGTCACGCCCTCGCCGACGCCGCCTGCTCCGAGCCATTCGGCGAGCGCCGCCGGTTCGAGCAGGGCGCCGTCGTCGCCGAACGCGCGATAGACGGGCAGATTGAGCGCGCCGCTCAGATGGCCCATCAGGTATTTCATCGGGCGGCGCGGATCGACGATCACGAAATCGGCCTTGCCGATCCGCTCGGCGACCGCATCCGCTCCAGCGAGCCGTATCATCGAGTCTTGGGTCAGACCTTCTCGAACTCGGTGATGATCCGGGTCGGCCGCGCGATGGTCTGGGTGACGGGCGAGCCTTCGACCGCGAGGCGCCATAGCTCCTGGAGGGTTTTTTCGTCGGCGTCTGCCCGCACGAACAGCTTGGCTTTGACCGCGGAGTAGCCGGGATTGCCGTCGGCGCTGTGGCCGGCCCACTTCAGGATATTTTCGAAGTTGCCTTCGAGCGCGACTTCGAGGTCGTGGATGCGCACGCCGCGCTTGGTCGCGTTGAGCACGAAGCCGACCGTGAGGCAGCTGCCCATCGCCGAGAGCAGCTGCTCGTGGGCGCTGGCGGCGGCGTCGGTTGCGTCGAGGCCCTCGGGTTCGTCCATTTCGATCACGTGCTTGCGCATGTAGGCCTTGGCCCGAAAGCCGCCCTGCCATACCACGCGCGATTTCCACGGCCCGCTGACGTCCTTGAGCACGTTGGGATCGTCGCGCATCGAATCGGTGATCGTCCTGAGCTTGGCGGGATGGAGGCCATTGAGGATCGTTTCGTCGGCCATAGTCTTATCGCTCCTGATCTTATTGCTGTTGCGAGCGGTGCCTTTTTAGATTCGCGGCCCTGCGCGCGTTTCTCAGCCGCATTCCTTGCGCAGCATCTCGGCCGCCTCCGCGATCGCCTGCAGCTTGTGGAAAGCGACCGGGGAGGTGTTGACGCAGCGCTCGGCGAAGGTGCCGAAGCCGCAATCGGGATTGAGATAGATTTTGTCGGGATCGAAGTAGCGCAGAATCTCCTTGACCCGTTTCACGATTTCCGCGGGCGCTTCGATCTCGTCGGTGCGCGGATTGCTGACGCCGAGGCCCAGCTCCTTTTCGTTGCGATACTCCTTGAAGACCTCGATCTCGCCGGCCCGCGGCGTGGCCATCTCGAGCACCAGCTGATGGACGTTCATGCGCATCAGCCACGGCAGCAGCGGCCCGTAGTTGCCCGCGAGCAGCACGTTCTCCTTGCGGCTCCAGTTGCCGCGGCAGACGTGCACGCCGAAATGCATGCCGTCGATACCGTCAACGGTCTCGTTCATCAGGCGCACCGCGAACTCGAGCTCGTGGGTCGGGTCGGTGCGCGAGCCAAGCGCCGCGCACATGAACGTCTGCTCGGCCTCGTCGCCGTAAACCACCTGCGAGAGCGAGGGCTCGTCGAGCTGGATAAAGTCGATGCCGAGTTCCTTCAGCCGGACGATCTCGCGGCGGAGAATCTGGACCACGTCGCGCGCCAGGTCTTCGCGGGTCGGGTAGGCCTTGTCGGAGAGCCCTTCGAACCAGCTCGAGCGGGTGAGCAGGTAGGGGCCGGGAATCGGAATTTTGGTCGCGCGTTTGGTGTGTTCCTTGAGGAATTTCGCCTCGCCGACGCACAGTCCCTCGCGCTCGCGGATTTTCTCGACCGCGATCGGGCTTTTGATCGCAAAGGCCGGAACGTCGAGCGCGCGCAGGATCTCCTCGAAGCCGGCGCGGTCCTTCACGTAGTCCATCAGCTGCGAGAGCTTCATCAGACGCATCCCGCTGAGCTTCTCGACCACGAAGGAATAGAAATTGTCGCGGCGCATCTCGCCGTCGGCGACGATATCGACTCCCGCGTCCTCCTGGTACTTGATCGCGGCGAGCACGGCGTCGTCGGCTACTGCGTCGAATTCGGCGGCGCTGATTTCGCCGGCCTGGCGCTGGCGCAGCGCCGCCACCAGCCACGGCTGGCGCGTCCACGATCCGACCACGGTTACCGGAAACAGTTTGGTCTGGGCCATCGGTCCGATTAATCCTTTGATAAACGGTGTCCGCTACTGTTGCAACGAACCTTGATTGAGGCAAGCGATGCGCCGCGCCGCCCGCCCGAGGTTTATCGCGAATCGAGCGACTCCGCGAGCGTTTTAAGGGTGCGCACGACCGCCGCCGGATTTTCCACGCGCCAGCGCGCGAGCGAGGGGCGCGCCTCGCCGACTAGAACTCCGACGCCGCGCCCGGCCGCTTCGGCAAACGCGTCTTCGTCGGTGCGATCGTCGCCGAAGTACACGGGCACGAAGGCGGCGCCGGCCTCGCGGCAGAGGGCGCGCAGCGCTTCGCCCTTGGAGGCTGCGGCGGGAATCGCCTCGACCACCATCTTGTTGTGGGCGGCACGCAGATTAGGCGTCTTTGCGCGTACGAATTCCTCGAAGCGGGCGCATAGCTCGGCGGCCGCGGCGCGCTCGGCATTGCGATAGTGAAGGGCCAGCGAGTACCGTTTGTCCTCGACCTCGAAGCCGGCGCCCTGCGGGACGTTGCGCGCGGTCCATGTGCGCACGCGCTCCAGCTCCGGGGCGCATCGGGATACGGCCTCGGCCACGCGGACCTGGGCGTCTCCTCCAGCGATTTCGAGACCGTGCACGCCGGAGTACATCACCGCATCGCCGAGCCCGGTCATCCTGCGTATTTCGGCGACCGGGCGGCCGCTCACGATCGCGACCGCAACACGCTCCGGCCGCGCCGCGAGGGCTTTTATCGCTGCGACGGCGCCCTCGACCGGGCGCGCGCTCGCGGGCCTGCTTACCAGGTCCGAGATCGTGCCGTCGTAGTCGAGACAGAGCAGGATCGGGCCGCGGGCCGCGAGTTCCAAAAGCGCCGCGCGTGGCAGCGGCGGCGGCTTAGAAGCCGGCGGAGGCCTCTGCGGCAAAGTCTCGCTCCGGCAAAAGCGCGGACAGGAATTGCTCGGACCAATGCTCGAGGTTCTTGCGATGGACCTGCGTGCGCATCGCGCGCATCCGCGTCGCGCGCTCGGCCGGACTCATTTCGAGCGCCTGCTTGATGCGCGCGGCGACCGCGTCAACGTCGTAGGGGTTGACCAGCAGCGCCTGGGTCAGCTCTTCGGCCGCGCCGGCAAACTCGCTCAGGATGAGCGCGCCGTCGTCGGCGAGATGCGCGGCGACGTATTCCTTGGCGACCAGGTTCATCCCGTCGCGCAGCGGCGTCAGCAGCGCGACGTCGGCGGCCTGATAGTAGGCGACCAGCTCTTCGGCGCCGAACTGCGTATAGAGGTAGCGGATCGGCACCCAGCCCTCGGAGGAGAAGCGGCCGATGATGCGGCCGACCAGCTCGTCGAGCTCGCGCTTGAGCGCGCCATAGTCGGCGACCTTGGTGCGCGAGGGCACCGCGATCAGCACCAGCGTGACGCGCCGATGGTAGGAGGGGTTGGCCTCGAGGAAGCGCTCGAAGCCGAGCAGGCGCTCCAGGATGCCCTTGGTGTAGTCGAGACGGTCGACGCCCAGCACCACGTGCGGCGTGCGGAGCGCGCGGCGCACGCGCTGGGTGCGCTCCTGCACGCGCGCGGTCGCGGCGAGCCCCGCGAAGTAGTCGGCCGGGATGCCGAGTGGAAAGACGCCAACGCGCACCGGGCCGTGATGAGTGGCGACCTCGTCGCGCGCGCGGTCAACGCGCAGGCCCAGGATGCGCTCGCAGCAGTTCAGGAACTGGTTCACGTAGGAGCGCGTGTGGAAGCCGATGAGGTCGGCTCCGAGCATGCCCTCGAGCAGCTCCGTGCGCCACGGGAATACGCGGAAAATCTGCTCGGGCGGAAACGGCACGTGCCAGAAGAGCCCGATCGGCACGCGCGGGCGCTGCTCGCGCAACAATAGCGGCACCAGCGCAAGATGGAAGTCCTGCACCCAGACCACGTCGTCGTCGCAGGCTTCGGCGGCGACGAGCGCGGCGAAGTTGCGATTGACGGACTCGTAGTGGCGCCAGTGGAGCGTGTTGAAATGACAAGTGGCCGTCATGAAATGCATCAACGGCCACAATCCCCGATTGCACATGCCGTAGTAATAGTGCGAGATGTCGCGTTCGCGGAGCGGGCAAAACACGATCTGAAAGCGCGCCGGGTCGGCGCCAGGCGGCATCATCAGCCGTCCGGGCGTTCTGGTCTGCGTGCCCGACCACGCTATCCAGACCCCTCCCATATGTTCGAGCAGACGCAGGAAGGTGCTGCCGACGCCGCCTACGGTAGGCTCAATTTTCTGTTTGCCGCCCTCATGCACGACACGGATCGGCGCACGATTGGACACCACGATGAGACGTCCGCTGCCGAGTGCATTCGATCCGCCGGTGGCGGTCAGAGATGCATGGCCAGAACCCTTTTTGCCCTGGTGTTCCATAGGCCGGCGCTACGCGCGCTCATGATAGCCGAGCGCGATCAAAGAAGATCTAAATTTACGGACCCCATTCAACTCTAACGCCGCGTTTGCCGCGGAGGCAAGCGCAGAGTTGCGAGGCGGACCAGGAGCGCCTCAAAAAGGCCGCGCCCGGCGCAGCTTCTGAAGCTGCATCGGGCGCATCCGGAGATCTAGGAGTGCCGTCGCGAGCTAATCTGGGCAGCGGTCCTCTGCGCAGACGACCGCCGCAGCCCGCCCCAGGTTTCCTATCCCTTGGGCTGCGGCACGATCCGCAGATAGGGCCTCGGTGCCTTCCAGCCCTGCGGGTAGATCTTCTTGGCCTCCTCGTCGGATACCGAACCCGCGATAATCACATCGTCGCCGGGCTTCCAGTTGACCGGCGTCGCGACCTTGTGCTTGGCCGATAATTGCAGCGAGTCGAGCACGCGCAGGACCTCGTCGAAATTGCGCCCGGTGGTCATCGGGTAAACGATAATCAACTTGATCTTCTTGTCCGGTCCGATCACGAAGACGTTGCGGACGGTCAGATTGTCCATCGGCGTGCGCTTCGACGCATCTCCCGAGGCGCTCGCCGCGAGCATCCCGTAGAGCTTCGAAATCGCGAGGTCGGTGTCGCCGATCACCGGATAGTTGGGCGCCTGTCCCTGCGTCTCCTTGATGTCGTTCGCCCATCGCGAGTGGTCGGCGACCGGATCGACGCTGAGACCGATGACCTTGGTGTTGCGCTTGTCGAACTCGCTTTTCAGCTTGGCGACCATTCCGAGTTCGGTCGTGCACACCGGCGTGAAATCCTTGGGATGGGAGAACAGCACGCACCAGGAATTGCCGATCCAGTCGTGGAAGCGGATGCGGCCTTCGGTTGTATCGGCCTCGAAATCCGGTGCAACGTCGTTTAACTGCAGAGCCATCGCGAACCTCCTTGGTTCAATAGTTATGGAACCTGTCCCGCGCGGGATCAGGCGTGGTCAAAGACGGGTCGCGCACAGCCTCGTGAGGCGCGCCATGCGCGGAGTGCGGTCTCTGAATCGCTCGGACTGCGCAAGCATAGCGCTCACCCGCTACCAAAGTCATCTGGTTTCAATAGGTTTAGCTGTATTTAATACAAATGCAGCTCTATAAGTCTCCTAATGATAGGGCGGTCGCATTGATGGCGCAAGCCAGATGATGATCGCCCGTTAACGCTTCTTTCTGTGCTTGCGAGCCTCGCGTGTGCGCGCCTTCAGCCGCTTCTCGCGCCGCTTGCGTCGCCGCTTGATTTCTCGCTGCCGTTCCGTCGCCATCGTTACCTCGGTTTCGGGATGAGGCCCCGCGGTACTTCAGCTTGAAGCCGCGGGCTCCTCGGATTACAAGCGACCTTAAACGGCGCGGCGTGCCAGCGCAAACGGCGCACGCCGGCGCTGCGTTCGCGAGACGAGACCCGACGGAAGAAAAGGGGGCCGATCCGATGTCCAGGATCATAATCGAAAAAGACATCGAAATTCCGATGCGTGACGGATGCGTGCTGAAGGCCGATCTCTACCGGCCCGACGGATCCGAGAAGCTGCCGGTGCTGCTGAACCGCACGCCTTACGACAAATCGTTTCCGCCAATCACGCTCAACACGCTCGACCCGGTTCGCGCGGCGCGCGCCGGCTACAACGTCGTCGTTCAGGATTGCCGCGGACTGTTCGCTTCGCAAGGGAGCTTTCGGTGCTTCGTTGACGAGGCGCGCGACGGTTACGACACGATCGAGCACCTTGCGCGCCAGCCCTTCGCCAACGGCAAGGTCGGCACCTTCGGCGCGTCGTACATGGGCGCGACACAATGGCTCGCCGCAACCCAGCGTCCGCCGAGCCTGAAAGCGATGGTGCCGTCGATCACGGCGAGCGACTATCACGAAGGATGGGTTTTCCAGGGCGGCGCGTTCGAACTCTTCTTCAGCGTGAGCTGGCTGATGATCACGCTGGGACTGAGCCGCCTGATGCGCGAGCGCGCGGACAATCCCAAGGCGGCCGAGGAACTGAGCGCGCTGATGGGCAGCATCGACGTGATGCGTGAGCGGATGGAGTTCATGCCGCTTAACGAGTTCCCGCTCTTTCGCATCGGCGCGCCCTACTTCTTCGAGTGGCTGGCGCATCCCTACTACGACGACTACTGGCGCGCGATTTCCATCGAGGAGCAGCACGATAAGATCGACGTGCCGGCGCTCAACGTCGCCGGATGGCACGACATCTTCATGGGCGGCACGCTGCGCAACTACGCCGGGATGCGCGCGCGCGGCGGCTCCTCGGCGGCGCGCGCGGGCCAGCGCCTGCTAGTCGGTCCGTGGCATCACGCGGTGCCGTTCTCGAGCCTGGTGGGACAGGTCGACTATGGTTTCCGCTCCGGGCCGGTGGCGATCGACTATGACGGCACGCAGCTTCGCTGGTTTGACCATTGGCTGAAGGGCGTCGATAACGGCGTTGACCAGGACGCGCCGGTCAGGCTCTTCGTGATGGGCGTCAATGAATGGCGCGACGAGAAAGAGTGGCCGCCGCCGGGCGTCGAGATACGGCGCTATTATCTGCACAGCCGCGGCAAGGCCAACAGTGTCTATGGCGACGGCGCCCTCGCGACCGAAGGGCCGGGCGATGAGCCGCCCGACTCCTTCCTCTATAATCCGCTCAACCCGGTGCCGACCGCGGGCGGGGGCCTGTGCTGCTACGCCAACGCCCAGATGGGTGGCGCGCTCGACCAGAGCATGGTCGAGCATCGCGCCGACGTGCTGGTCTATTCGACCGATCCGCTGACGGAGGACCTCGAAGTGATCGGCCCGGTGACAGTGACGCTCTACACATCGTCGTCGGCGCCCGACACCGACTTCACGGCCAAGCTGGTCGACGCCGGGCCGTGCGGCTTCGCGCGCAATCTGACCGACGGGATCATCCGGGCCCGCGTGCGCGAGTCGCAGAGCGATCCCAAGCTGATGGTCCCGGGCAAGGTTTACGAATTCAGGATCGATCTGTGGGCTACGGCCAACGTCTTCAAGGCGGGCCATCGCATGCGGCTCGAGATAAGCTCGTCGAATTTCCCGCGCTTCGACCGCAATCCCAATACCGGACACGAACTGTTCACCGACGCCGAGATGCGCCCGGCGCTGCAGAGCGTGCTGCACGAGCGGAGCTTCGCGTCGTATCTGAGCCTGCCGGTGATGCCCCGCCGCCCCTGAGACGCCTGGGGTATTTTCGCGTACGGCGCAGACCTCGATCGCGGCAGGGCAACCGGCGGCTCTGCCTATGGCGGGCTAATTCTGTCCAAAGACAAGCCATCAAGTCATGTCATACAGCTTGAAATCATAATTAGAGATAATTAAGCTTATTTCCCAAGGGGAGGGCGACGGAGCCAGGTACCTGGTTCCTCGGCGTCGCTATTTATACTCGTCTTAACCGCCTTGCCGGCCTGGGTGTCGACCGGCACGGATCGGCTCAACGCTGATGGCTGCCAGTCCGGCAGAGGGCGCTCCGCGCGCGGAGCTTGCCGCTGCGGTACCTGCTGCCCCGGCGCGGACCCCAGCGTCGCATCGCGACAGCGCGGAGTATCTGTTCGCCGGGTTCATTGCGCTGACCATTGTGACGGTCACGGCGCCGCTGCGAACCATTCATGCGCTCCTTCCGTGGCGGCGCGTCGTGTTGCTGCCGCTTGCGACCTGCCAGGATCTGTTCGTGCTGGCGGCGATTGCGTGGGCCTTTTACGGACTCTTCGCGATCGTCAAGCCGCCGTGGGCAAGGCGTTTGGTTGCGGTTGCAGGATGGACCGTCAGCGTTACGCTCGCGCTCTACGGCTACCTGAGCAGCATCATCTATCTGGTCATCCGCAGGCCGCTGACTCTCGGTTTGCTCGCGGCCGCCGACAATCTGCGCGGTATCCAGTCCTCGATCCACGCAATTGCGACGCCCGCGCTGATTTCCGAGCTGGCGATGGCCCCGGCTTACCTGGTGCTGATCGCAATAAGCCTCGAATCGTTTGCCCCCGCCGCAGTGAGGCGGATGCGCAGCGCTTTTCACTCCCTCTGGGGACTGTCGCTCACGTCGATCTTTCTCGTCGCGGCGCACGGCTGGGCCATCCGCAACGTGCCCTTTTCACTGGCATCCTTTAATCCGCAGTGGACCCTGATGTCGTCGGCTTTTGAGCTGCACACGCCGGTGGTGAAGGACGTTATCCCGAACGGGTATCTCGCCGACTTTGAGCCGACGGAGAAGCGCCCCTCGCCGGCGCCGGCCCTGCCCGCCGGGGCGGCGCTCGCGGCGGCGGCAGAACGGCCGCTTAACGTTCTGATGATCGTGATGGAGTCGGTTGGCGCCCGACACCTCGGGCTCTATGGTGCGCCATTCGACGACACACCCAACATCTCCGAGTTGGCCCGCCGCGCGCTCGTTTTCAACCGGGCCTATGTAGCCGAAGCGGAGACCTCGGCGGCCATGGGCGCACTGTTCGCCTCGGTCTATCCCGATCATGATTGGCCGAGTCTCACCCAGCTTGCCCCCGACTTGTCGATTCCCGGTCTGCCCGCGGTCTTGTCGGGCAAAGGCTACCGCACGGCGTTCATCCATTCGGGACAGCTCGTGTTCGACCGCCAGGGCGAGTTCGTGCGCAGCCGCGGCTTCGACCAGGTTTTCGACCGCGATAGCGACGCCGACCTTCCCGTCGACGCCGGGCTGGTGGCGCCGGCGCTGGAATGGATAAAGGCCGATCCTTCGCGACCGTTTTTTCTGACCGTTTGGACCCAGGACACGCACCATCCCTATCTGGCCGTGCAGCATCACGACTACGGCGTCCACGACGCCTTTCTTAGCCGTTATCTCAACGCGGTGTGGGCGACCGACAGGATAATCGGACAACTGGCCGCGGCGTTGCAGACGATGGGGCTCGCGGACCGCACACTGATCGTGATTACCGGCGACCACGGTGAGGCGTTCGGCGAGCATGGGCAGCTGATCCACGGCGGCACCATTTACAACGAAGAAGTGCAGGTGCCGCTGCTGATCGTGAATCCGAAGCTTTTCCCGCGCGAGCTGAGGGTGAATCGGGTCGTGCGCCAGATCGATATTGCGCCGACTCTGCTGGCGCTGCTCGGCTTCAACGCGCCCGCAGCCTGGCAGGGCGCCGACGTTTTCGACCCCGGCGCGCCCGCTCGCGCCTACCTCTTCGCGGGCACCGGGAATTTTTCCTTCGGACTGGTCGAGGGCGACTACAAGTACATCTACGACTTTCAGCGCGACCGCTCGCAACTCTACAATCTTGCGATCGACCCGGGCGAGACCCGGAACCTCGCTTCGAACAGCGCGTATGCCTACATGATGAAGCGCGCGCATCTGCGGCTTGAAGCCTGGGTATCCTTTCAGAACCGTTACCTGGCGCGGTTCGAAAACTCGCACCCGCCCAATAACGAAAGAGCGGTCGTTAGATGAGCTACGATGATCTGTCACTGACAGTGCCGCAATCGGCCATCGCGTCGGGCGTCGACCCCGACACGGGCGACAATCTCGCGTTGGCCGAGCAGCCGGAGTATCGGGCCGAGCCCGCGGATTGCCTGTTCGCCGTCTTTGTAGGGCTGGCGATCGTGACGGTTTGCACTCCGCTTAGAACCCTGCATGCGCTGCTCACCTGGGGCCTGGTGGCGCTGCTGCCGCTTGTGACCTACAGGGATCTTTTCCTGGTAGCGGCGTTCGCCTGGCTGTTCCACGGACTGTTTGCGATCGCTCGATGGCCATGGGCGCGCCGATCGGTCGTGGCGGCCGGTTGGGCCGTGTGCCTGACGCTCGCGCTTTACACCTATCTGAGCGACGTCATCTATCTCATCATTCGCCGGCCGCTGACGGCCGGTCTGCTCGTGGCCGCCGACAACCTTCGCGCGATCCAGGCCTCGGCCCAATCGATCGTTACGCCGGGATTGGTCGGAGCGCTGGTGATGGCGCCCGTGTGGACGGTGCTGATTGCGTCGATCCTGGTGGGGCTTGCGCCTGAGGAGCTGACGCGCTTGCGCAAGCGTTTCTATTCGGCGGCCGGCCTGGCGGCTACCGTGCTCTATCTTTTCGCCGCCCACGCCTGCGCGGTTCGATGGGTGCCCTACTCGCTCTTGTCCTTCAACCCGCAATGGACCCTGGTCTCGTCGTTCTTCGAGAAGCGCACGCCGGTAATCACCGACGCCATCCCGGCCAGCTATCTCGATGACTTCGAGCCCGCCGCAGTACGCCGACGCTCCGGCGCGGATAGCTTTACCGTGGGCGGGTTGAACCCGGCAGCGTGGCCGCGGCCGCTCAACGTGGTGATGGTGGTGATGGAGTCGGTCGGCGCCGAGCGGGTCCAGCTCTACGGCGCGCCGTTCGGCAATACTCCCGGGCTCGTCGAACTGGCTCGCCACGGCATGGTTTTCAAGCGGGTGTACGCATCTGAGGCTGAAACTTCAGCCGCCTATGGCGCACTGTTCACGTCGGTCTATCCGGATCACGATTGGCCAAGCATCACTCAACTCGCCCCGTCCCTGGCGATCCCGGGATTACCCGCCGTGCTCGCAAGCCATGGCTACCGCACCGCCTTCGTCCACTCCGGGCAGATCGTTTTCGACCGCGAGGGCGAGTTCTTAAGGAATCATGGCTTCCAGGATGTCATGGCCGAGCCGCGCGACTATCCCTACCCGCGCGATCCGGAATTGGTGCCGGAGACGCTCAAATGGATCGAGAGCGATCCCAACCGGCCCTTCTTCGTAACGCTCTGGACGCATGACACTCACCATCCCTACGTGTCGGCGTCGAATCGCGACTTCGGCGTTCACGACGACAGGTTCAATCGCTATCTCAACGCCGTCCAGGCGACCGACGCACTGATCACGCAACTGGCGGCGGCGCTGCAGAAGAAAGGACTCGCGGATCGGACCCTGCTGGTCGTTATGGGCGATCATGGAGAGGCCTTCGGCGACCACAACCAGTTGATCCATGGCGGCAGTGTCTATGACGAAGAAGTCCATATCCCGTTTATGATCGAGAACCCGGCGCAGTTCCCGCATGAGGTAGTTGTCGATCGCCTGATGCGCCAGGTGGATATCGCGCCGACTCTGCTGGCGCTGCTGGGCTTCGGCACGCCCGCCGCGTGGCAGGGCGCCAATGCCTTCGGCGGGGAGCTTCCGCCGCGGGCCTACTTCTTTGCCGGCACCGGAAATCTTACCTTCGGCCTGGTGGAGGGCAACTTCAAATATATCTATAATTTCCCGCGCCAACTCAGTCAGCTCTACAACCTCGCAACCGATCCTGACGAAAAAAACAATCTCGCTTCCGACCCGGTCTACGCGCAAACGATCGCGCGCGACCATCTGCGGCTCGAAGCCTGGGTCTCGTTTCAGAACCCGTATTTGGAACGATTCGAAAAGTCCGCTAGCGCAGACCGTTGACGCGCGCGGACCCTGAGCTCGCGGGCCGCGCGCGCGGCGCGCCGGGCCGGCAGTCTCGCTGCGCAGAAGTGTCTGGCGCATCCCCGGCAAACTGAATAGACTCGGGTGCATCGCCGCCACCGCCGGCAGGCGCGCTATGTCCGACCGCCAAACGATCCTCGAGGCGAACCGCGCATTTTACCGGGCCTTCGAGAGCCTCGACGCCGATGCCATGGGCGCGGTGTGGCTGCGCGAGCCGCGCATCGTCTGTATCCATCCCGGATGGAACCGGCTCGTCGGGTGGGGCCCGATCATGAACAGCTGGGAGCGGATCTTCGAAAACGTCTTCGAGATGAAGTTCGAGCTGACCGATCCGCAGGTGATGTCGAGCGGCGACCTGGCGGTGGTGGTGGTCGAGGAAAATCTTCTCCAGCGCGGCTACGACGGCGCGTCGCGCTCGCGCGTGCTGGCGACCAATGTCTTCGAACGCGCGGACGGACGGTGGTGGATGGTGTCGCATCAGGGCTCGCCGGTGCTGGAACCGTCGGAGAGCGGAGAACCGCCATTGCAATAGAGTTTGTCGGGCCACGTCGGGCCCGCGCCTTGCGGCGCGCGTGAGCTGGCCGCGAAGCCATCGAAAAGACCAGATAGTTCCCGAAGCGGTCGAAGACGAAAGGAGATCAATGAAATCGGTATCAATCAGCTGGGCAATGAGCGCAGTGTTGGCTTTCTGCCTGACGCCCGGCATGTCGAGCCTCGCGTCTCGCCACGTCGCGAAGCATCCGACAACGCTCGCGCAGGCCGACGGCTCGGTCGCGGTGCCCGGCTCGGCGGATGCGCAGGGATCCGGCGGCGGCGATGACGACTACCAGGCCGGACAGGCGCAGACGCCCGACGATCCCGACGCGGAGCAGCAGCCCAACATGCAGCAGGCTCCCGCCGACGACGACGGTGGCGATTCTTCCGCGCAGAATGGCGACGACAATAATAACGCCCAGCAGCAGTCGGGCGACGACACCGATCAGGGCGCGACGCAGGGCCAACCGCAATCGGGTGACGACGACAACTGATCGCTGATCGCGCCCGGACAGCGCTCGGCCAATCGCGCATCAGCCGCACGCGCAAGGGCGCGTTCGTCAGCGGCGAGGCGGTCAGCCGCCCGGGCGCATCGCGCGCATCAGGATCTCCGCTATTTCAGGACGAGTGTACTCGGGCGGAGGCGACTCGCCGGCGCGGAGCATCTCGCGGACCCGGGTTCCCGACAGCAGTAGCCGGTCCGAATCCTCGTGCGGGCAGGTCTTGTACGACGCCATCGCGCCGCACCGCTTGCAATAAAAGGTATTCTCGAAGGTCAGTGGCGTGATGCCGATTTCCGCGGCGCTGAAGCGCTCGAAAATCTTTTGCGCGTCGTAGGTGCCGTAGTAACTGCCCACCCCGGCATGGTCGCGCCCAACGATGAAGTGCGTGCAGCCGTAGTTGCGCCGGATGATGGCGTGCAGGATGGCCTCGCGCGGTCCGCCGTAGCGCATATGCGCCGGCATCACGGAGAGCATCGCGCGGTTGCGCGGATAGTACAGGTCCAGCAGCACCTTGTAGGTCTCCATCCGCACCGCGGCCGGAACATCGTCGCCCTTGGTCTCGCCGACGAGCGGATGAAGCAAAAGCCCGTCGCAGATCTCGAGCGCCGCCTTCTGGATGTATTCGTGGGCGCGATGGGTGGGGTTGCGGGTCTGAAAGGCGACAATCTTGCGCCATCCGCGCTCGGCGAACGCGGCCCGCGTCTGGCGCGGTGCGAGCCGGTATTCGAGAAAAGTCCGGCCGGGAATCTCGCCGAACAGGGTCACGCTTCCGCCGAGACACCATGGCGGCGTCGCGAGCACGTTGGCTGCGCCCGGATGCGCAGGGTCGGCGGTGCCGAAGACGGCCTCGGCCTCGCGTGCGCGGTCAACCTTGTAGATTTCGGCGAGCTTGAGAATCGCGAGGCGGACGCCATCGCCGTCGGCTAGCGCGATCTCCCCGCCCGGCTTGAGCCTGGGCGCCTCGGCCTCGGCGATTCCGAGCGTGATCGGAATCGACCACGGCACGCCCGCGGCCAGACGCATCGCGTCCCGCGAGCGCACGTAGTCCGCCTCGCCCATGAAACCTGTAAGCGGCGAGAATGCGCCCGAGGCCAGCATCTCGAGGTCAGCCAGGTCCCGCGCGCCGAGCCGCACCGTCGTGAGCCCTTCGGCGTGGCGCGCGATCGCGTCGCGCTCCGCCGCGGGCGCATTCAGATCGACCAGCCCTCCGCCGCCGTGTGCGGTGATCGGATCGCCATGCGCGGTGCTCATCGCTGCGCTCCCTTGAGGCTGATGTAGCCGAGCGCCTCGAGGCTGCCGAGCAGCCGGGCGAGGCTCTCCTCCGGAGTTTCGCTGCTCGTGTTAACGGTCAGCTCATGGTTAATCGGCGGCTCGTACGGATCGGACACGCCGGTGAAACCCTTGAGCTCGCCGGCGAGCGCCTTCTTGTAAAGCCCCTTGACGTCGCGTTCGACCAGGGTGTCCAGCGGACATTCCACGTACGCTTCGAAGAAACGCTCGTGCTGCTTGCGCACTTCGTCGCGAATCTCGCGGTAAGGCGAGATAGCCGCCGCGATCGCGATCACGCCGTTGCGCGCGAGCAGCTTGCAGACGAACCCGATGCGCCGGATGTTGGTGTCGCGGTCTTCCTTGGAAAATCCCAGTCCCTTCGACAGATGGGTGCGCACCTCGTCGCCGTCGAGGATCTCGACTCGGTACCCCAGCCGCCGCAATTCCTCAGCCGCCAGCCATGCCAGCGTTGACTTGCCCGCTCCGGACAAGCCGGTGAACCACAAAGTGAAACCGTCGCTCATCGTGGTGGAATCACGCCCCCTGATTATATATTACTAAGTGAGTCGTTTAAGTTATATAAAATTACAAACCACTGCAAGATCACAAATCCGACCGCTCCGCAGCTGTTCCTTCGATTGGCATATCGAGATAAATCGCCATCGCGGCCGGCGAGGAAAAGACCGGCGATGCGCCAAGCGCCGTCAGCCGGTCACGTCCCTCGGCCGTGGCGCTGATACCGTAGAATCGCACTGCGGCCGCCTTGGCGGCATTGAGATCGGCCTCGCTGTCGCCGACGAAGGCCGCGTTGGCCGAGGCGGCCGTGCAAAGGGCAAGCGCGCGCTCGAGCGTCGCGGGCGACGGCTTCAGGGGGAGGCCGCTATCGCGGCCGACAATCAGATCGACCAACTCGACCGCGTCGGCCCGTCCGTCGGCCGCCTGCGCCTTAAGCCAGGCGGCAACGGTGCGTGAGGAATTCGACGTGACGACGGCGACCGTCGCGCCCGCGGCGCGGAGCGCGCGGAGCAGTTCGAGCGCACCCGTAGCGGGTGCGACCGAGCGCACGCCGGCGAGTTCGTGGCGCTCGATGATGGCGCAAGCGCCGTCGAGGATCGAGCGCGCGGTCTCGGAGAGGCGTCCGCCGCCGCAGGCTGCGGACGCCTCTCCAAGACCGCCCAGCACCGCGCGGGCGATGTCGCCGCCCGCGCAGAGCCGCGCGCGCAGCGCCTCGTACAGCACCAGGTTGCCGCGCGGGAACTCCCCGAACAGCGCTTGCGACACCCCTTGCGCGGCGAGCCATGCCTGCAGCTCGCGCCGGCTGCCCGCCCAATCGACGGCCGGCTCCAGCGGCGCGAGCGTATTGTCGAAGTCGAACATCCAGAGCATGTGGCCGGCGGCGAGGGCGCGCCGCAGCGCGCCCTTGCCGCCGGCCACACGGCTGCGCCGCCTGCGCGTCTGCAAGGCGCCGCTCACGACGGCTCCTCACTCTTAAGCGGCGCCTCGCAGATACAGTGGCGCTCGCCGCGCGCTTCGCGGCCGAGCGGGCGCGTCCGCGCGGCGTAGCCGTCGAAGTCGATTAGGGTGCTCTCAAGCTGCTGGCCGGCGAGGCCGGCCAGCAGCTTGAAAGCCTCGGCTACCGCGGCCATCGCAACCACTCCCGCGTTCGCGGCGCGCGCGTGCGGCGCATCCAGCAAGTCCGCGCCGGCGCATAGGGGACAGGGCGGCGGCGCCGGCAGGATCGCGATTCGCGCCGGCGCATCCAGGCGCGCGATGACTGCGGCGCGCGCACGACGCGCGCGTGCGGCGCGCGCGGTCACATCGGCGGCCACCTGGTCACCGATCAACGCGAGGATCACATCGAATGTCGCGGGAGAATGATCAGGCCAAGCATGAGATAAAGCATGGACGGTAGCGTGTTGCGTACCGTCTTTTGCCAGTGCAGCCTGTACGTCGGCGTTGAGATCCCGCGTTCGTTCAATCAGCGCCGCATACGGCGCGCGGTTGGCGACGGGATAGATCGTTATTCGGCCGACGCCGGAGCCGGCCAGGTAGGCGAGCGCCGCCGCCGCGTCCTTTGGCCTTGCAACCAGTGCGGCGTGCGCAGCAAGCAGACGCTCCTGCGCGCGGCCGCCGACGCCGGGGACGATTATCTGGCGGCTGTAGCGTTCGATCTGGCCGTTGGTGAGTGTTTCGGTGAGTACCATAGAGCCGGAGGCGGCGCGCCGTCGCCCGACGCTCCGCCGTCGTGCGGCTATTCGATCACGTTCTTTTCGATCGGCTCGACGGTGACTCCACTTTGCCGCAGCCACGCGAGTGCGCGCTCGATCTGTTCGCTCGATCCTTCGAACTCGACCGCAACCAGTCCCATCGATTCCGAGACGCTCGCCCCGCGGATGTTGAACACGAGGTCGAACTTCTTGACCAGGTGATACAGCAGCGGCTCGCGGATGAGCGACTTGGGATAGGTCAGGTAATACCGTTCGCGGAGGCGTTCCATTTGCTGATGAGCTTTTGCAGGCGCTCCTTGCGCCACTGTTCCCATCCGATCCACAGATTGGTGGACAGGTACTTGTCACCGAAGTCCGGAAATACGGTCACCACGCATCCCTCGCGCAAACCCCGCGCCACCCGCAAGGCCGCCACCAGGGCCGCCCCGCACGATTGCCCGACCAGCACGCCCTCGATCTGGCCGAGCGCATAGACCATCTCGTAGGCGTCCTCGGTGCTGACCGCGAGCCGGTCGTCCAGCTCCTCGGCGTGAAAGATGCCCGGCACGAGCGACGACGCCATGTGTTTCAGCCCCTCGAGCCCGTGCATCGCGTCGTCCGGCTCGACTCCGACCACCCTTACCGCGGGGTTTTGCGACTTGAGGTAGCGGCCGGTGCCCATCACGGTGCCGCCGGTGCCGACTCCGGCGACGAAGTGGGTAATGCGGCCGCGGGTCTGACGCCAGATTTCGGGGCCGGTGGTCTCGAAATGGGCCAGCGGATTGGCCTCGTTGTTGTACTGGTCGGGTTTGAAATAGCGCTCGGGATCGGCGGTGATGATCTTGCGCGCCATCACGATCGCGCCGTCGGATCCTTCGAGCGGGTCGGAGTAGATCGGCTTGGCCCCGAAAGCCTCGATTATCTTCTTGCGCTCGCGGCTAACGTTGGAGGCCATCACGATCTCGACCGGATAACCGAGCGCCGCGCCGACCATCGCGAGCGCGATCCCGGTGTTGCCCGAGGTCGAGTCGATGATGGTTTTGCCGGGACGCAGCTCGCCGCGCTTGAGCCCGAGCTCGATCATGTGGCGCGCGGCGCGGTCCTTGACCGAGCCGCCGGGGTTGAAGCCCTCGAGCTTGGCGAAAAGTCGCACGCCGGGGCGGAGCAGCCCCGCGCACACGCGCGTGATCTCGAGCAGCGGCGTGTTGCCGATCAGCTCGAGCACGCTGTGCGCCCGCGCCGCCGGCACGTGCTCTTCGCTATTCGCCGCCGGCGATCGCAGGGACGATTGAAATATCGTCGCCATCCTTGACCTGTGAGTTGAGCTGGTTGAGGAAGCGAATGTCGTCGCCGTTCAGATAGATATTGACGAAACGGCGCAGCTCGCCCTGATCGTCGAGCAGCCGCTCGCGCATCCCGGGATGGCGCTTTTCGAGGTCCTCGATAACCGCGCGGACCGATTCGCCCGCGGCCGCAACCTCGTCGTTACCCCCGGTAAACCTGCGCAGCGGGGTCGGGACTCGTACCTTGACTTGCATAATCGAACCTTTCACCTCTCAGACTAGCGTTTGATGCATATGCTTGGCCACCCGGCTTTACAAGCGCGCCGCCGCGCGTTCAGGCCGCGCCCTTGAGCGAGCGCTTGCCGTCGCCCAGGCTTTCATAGATCGCGTCGAAGTCCTTGAGCCGCGCCTCGATCACGAGCGGCGGCTCGATGCTTTGCGCGACCGCCTCGAGCGTCTTGTAGCCGTTGCCTGTGATCGACACCACCACGCTCTCGTCGGTCTTGATGCGCCCGGCGGCGATGAGTTTGAGCGCCACCGCGAGCGTGGTGCCGCCGGCCGGCTCGGCAAAGACGCCCTCGGTGCGCGCGAGCAGCTTGATCGCGTCGATGATTTCGGGGTCCGTCGCCATCTCGCCCCATCCGCCGGATTCGCGTACGGCGCGCAGCACGTAAAAGCCGTCGGCCGGATTGCCGATCGCGATCGACTTGGCGATCGTGTCGGGCTTGACCGGCGTGATCAGGTCGGTGCCCTTGTGCAGGGCGTTGATCACCGGCGCCGCGCCGGCCGCCTGCGCGCAATGAATCTTGAACTCGCCGCTATGGATCAGGCCGACCTCCTTGAGTTCCTTGAGCGCCTTGGCGACCTTGGGCAGGATCGTGCCGCCCGCCGTCGGCAGCACGATATGGTTGGGCAGCTTCCATCCGAGCTGCTCGGCGACCTCGAAACCGAAGGTCTTGGCGCCCTCGGTGTAATACGGGCGCAGATTGATATTGACGAAGGCCCATCCGTACTTGTCGGCGATCTCGCTGCACAGCCGGTTGACGTCGTCGTAGTTGCCGCGGATCGTGATCACCCGCGCGCCGTAAATCGACGAGCCGACGATTTTTCCCGACTCGACGCCCTCGGGCATGAAGATCACCGACCGGAGCCCCGCACGCGCCGCATGCGCCGCGACCGCGGTCGCCAGGTTGCCGGTCGAAGCGCAGGAGACCGTGGTGAAGCCGAAATCGCGCGCCTTGGTGATCGCCACCGACACCACGCGGTCCTTGTAAGAGAGCGTCGGATGGTTGACCGTGTCGTCCTTGATGTAAAGCTTCTTGAGCCCCAGTTCCGCGCCGAGCCGGCGCGCGTGCAGAAGCGGCGTGAAGCCGGAATGCGGCCCCGCCTCGGGCTCGCCGTCCACCGGCAGCAGCTCGCGATAGCGCCAGAGGTTGTGCGGGCGCGCGGCGATCGTCGCGCGCGAGATGGCGGCGCGAATTTTCGCGTAGTCATAGGTGACTTCGAGCGGGCCGAAGCAATCCTCGCATACGTGCAGCGGCTTGATCGGGTATTCCTGGCCGCATTCGCGGCACTTAAGGTTGGTGACGTAGCTCATCTCATTGAATCCTCGTTAGTTGCCCGGCTAATTGCGCGGATGGTCGCGGCCGCATGGCACCGCCGCCGCGTTTGCTGCATGCCGGGCCGCCCCGCAGGCGCATCCGGCGCGCGCGCTCACCTCGAACGTGCGCATTCGGCCGCTCACTGATCCGTCATAGGTCAGAATTTTTCCCGCGAGCAGAGGCACGCCGCCGCCCAGCCAGCGGATCGCTTCCGCCGCTTCGATCTCGCCGATCAGGGCCGCGACCGGGCCGATTATTCCTGCCTCGCGGCAGCTCGCAATCTCGCCCGGATCGGGCGGCTGCTCGAACAGGCATCGCAGACACGCCGTGCGCCCGGGCAGCACGGTCATCGCCTGGCCCGTCATCCCGAGCACGCCGGCATAAATGAAGGGGCGTTCGAGCGCGAGGCACGTGTCGCTAATGAGAAACTTGGCGGAGGGATCGTCGGTCGCGTCGATCACGAAGTCATGGCGTCCGATCAGATCGGCGGCGTTCGCGGCGTCGAGCGCGACCGGATACGTGTCGACGCGGAGGTCACAGTGGTCGTGACGAAGGCGCTCGGCCGCTGCCTCGACCTTGCGCCGCCCGAGGCTAGCTGCGCCGTAGATCACCTGGCGCGGGAGATTGGAGAGTTCGACCGGGTCCGGATCGACAAGGCCAATGCGCTTCGCGCCGTCCCGCGCGAGCGCACAGGCGGCCGGAACACCCAGCCCGCCCATCCCGACCACCAAAACCGTTGCTTTCTCCAATTGTGGCTGCTCTCCCAACTCACTCTCACGCCCGGGCCTTTGGACGTTCCATCCGGCAGTGCTGCGAGGGGGGCTAAAGGAAAAAACCCTCCTCCTGCGATAAGGACGAGGGTACGTTGACTCTCGCCTTATCTACCGAAGCCTCGTACGGGCTCCGTTGGAGTTAGCACCAGCACCCTCTTGCGGGCCGGTTGCTGCGGCATCATCGGGCCAGTCCCTCCGCCGCTCTGGATAAGGCCAATAGGCCAAATACGGTTATCCAACCCTCCGCGCAAAGTCAACTGCCCGAGCCGTCGGTTAGTCTAGCAGATGGGTTCGGTAGATAGCTCCGGCGGCCGATCCCGATACTCCCGCTTTTCCTTGCGGGATTTGTCCGGCGATGCTTTAAGGGGGCTTGCGACCGGAGTTTTTTTGCCTGCGGCGTGCGCGGCAGTTCCCCCGGCACGGGAGGTTAGTTATGCGAATCGGATTCATCGGGCTCGGCAACATGGGCGGTTCGATGGCGCTCAATCTCATGAAGGCGGGCCATCAGGTAACGGTCAACGACGTCCGGCGCCAGATGGCCGAACCGCATCTGGCCGGCGGCGCAAAATGGGCCGACAGCGCCGCCGCGGTTGCCAAAGACGCCCAGGTCGTCTTCACCTCGCTGCCGGGGCCGCGCGAGGTCGAGGCGGTGGCGCTTGGCGAGGGCGGGCTTATTAGCGCGATGGCGCCGGGGAGCCTGTATATCGACCTTTCGACCAATTCGCCCACGGTGGTGCGCCAGGTTCACGCGCGCCTTAAGGCGCGGGGCATCCGGATGCTCGACGCGCCCGTCAGCGGCGGGGTGGTCGGCGCTAAAAAGGCGACGCTCGCGGTGATGGTCGGCGGGAGCGAAGCGGATTACAACGAGGTCAAGCCGGTGCTCGACGCGATCGGCGACAAGGTCACCTACATCGGAGAGATCGGCGCCGGCTCGGTCGCCAAGCTGGTTCACAACATGATCGCGATCTGCTCGACCCAGTTGCTGGCCGAGGCCTTCACGATGGGCGTCAAGGCGGGCGTGTCACCCGAAGCGCTGCTGCGCGCGGTGCAGGGCGGCGCATACGGGCAGGGGATGGTGCTCAACGCGGCGCTGCCGAAGATGATCTTTCGCGGCACCTTCGACCGCGTGACCTTCGCGCTCAAGCTCGCGCGCAAGGACCTGGGTCTCGCGACCGAGCTCGCGCGCGAGCTCAACGTGCCGATGCCGATGGCGGCGCACGCCGAGCAGGATTTCCTCGAGGCGCTCAACAAGGGCTGGGGCGAGAAGGACTCTTCGGCGACGTTCATGGTCCAGGAAGAGCGCGCCGGCGTTAAGGTCCGCAGCTCTTCGTAGGGCGCGCGGATTCCGGCTTCCGGCGATGCGGGTTCTGGCTTCCGACGATTGACTGGCGGACTTCACGTCAAATAACTGCTTCGCACTACTTGCTATTCGAAGGAGATGCACACATGGCCGACGACAAGCGTGAAAAAGGGATGGAGATACGCACCCAGTTGTGGGGCGAGAAGGGCGCCAAGGCGGGCGATGCATTCCTGAGCGGCTTCGACCCCGACTTCGGCAAATTTCTGAACGACGAACTGTTCGGCGGCATCTGGGCCCGTCCCGGCCTGCCGATCAAAACCCGCTCGATGATCACGATGGCGGCGCTGCTCGCGCTCGGCCGCGGCGCGGAATTGCGGGTTCACATGCGCGGCGCGCTCAACCTCGGCATCACGCATACCGAGCTCAAGGAGATGATCTTCCATCTCTCGCAATACAGCGGCGTGCCGAGCGCGGTCGAGGCGATTCGCGCCTTCACCGAGGTCACCGCGCCCCCCAAGAAGTAGCCCTTGTGTGCGCCGCGGGGCGGCGGTTTTGCGCTCGAGGACTTCAATGAAGATAGGACTGCTGGTCGCGCCCAACGAGCGCAGCGCCAATCCGGCCGATCTCGCCC
This sequence comes from Candidatus Binataceae bacterium, assembly GCA_035500095.1. Taxonomy (NCBI): domain Bacteria; phylum Candidatus Binatota; class Binatia (SeqCode); order Binatales (SeqCode); family Binataceae (SeqCode); species Binataceae bacterium (SeqCode). The sequence continues at coordinate 34,965 of DATJXN010000014.1, read as the reverse complement.
GCGCCGCCGAGACCCTCGGCTTCGAGTCGCTGTGGATGCCGGATCATTCGGTGATGCCCGTGCATACGGCCACCCCGCTGCCCGAGACGCGCCCCGGCGAGGGCGGAATCCCGGAAGTCTATTACCACATGTGCGATCCGTTCGTGGCGATGGCGATGGCGGCGGCGGCGACCACGCGCCTGATGGTCGCGACCGGCGTCCTGCTGGTGCCCGAGCGCAATCCGCTGCTGGCCGCCAACGAACTGGCCTCGCTCGACCGCTTTTCGGGCGGGCGCGTGATCCTCGGGATCGGCGCGGGATGGCTCCGCGAGGAATCGGAACTCCTCGGCGTGGACTTTGCCCATCGATGGACCCAGACGCGCGAGCACATCGCCGCGATGCGCGAGTTGTGGACGCGCGACGAGGCGTCGTTCGACGGCCGCTACGTAAAGTTCCCGCCGGTGCGATGCTATCCGAAGCCCGCGCGCAAGGGCGGTCCCCCGGTCATCATCGGCAGCAAGGACAAGAATGCGCTGCGCTGGGTGGCGCGATGGGCCGACGGATGGTGCCCGATTTTCCTGAGTCCCGCGCAGCTCAGAGACGAGCTCGCAAAGCTCAAGGCGGAATGCGATTCGGCCGGCAGCGACTTCGAGCGCAAGGAGATCACGCTGATGCGCCGCGAAATGCGCGGCGCGCGCGCCGAGGTGCAGGCGGGGCTCGAGCAGTACGCGGCCGCCGGGGCTCATCGGTTTGTCATCATGACGCTCGATGCGGCGTTAAGGCCCGAGAACTACCAGGCAGAGCTGCAGCGGCTCGCGTCGTTGTACGTATGATTTGAAGACCGATCGCGTCGAGGCCCGATGAGCGACGACGAAGAACTAAGCCTGCGTATCGTCGGGATCGAGCCGGGTGCGCAGCCGCCCGGAGGCGAGCTTGCCGGCGGGCAGGGCCTCAAGCTTCTCACCACGCGCGGCGAAATCCCGCTAATCGTACATGAGGAGCAAGGTGCGCGGGGCGCGCACGAGGCGCAGGCGCCCGGCCGCGCCGTCGTATGTATCAGCGGCGCGCTTGGCGGATTCGACGGCCCCGCAAAGCTGTATGTGCGGCTCGGCGAGGAGATGCCGGCGCGCGGGATCGCGGTGGTGCGGCTCAACTACCGGATGCCCAACGAGTTCGGCGAATGCGTGCTCGACACGATGGCGGGTCTCGCGTTTGCGAAAGCGACGCATCACGAGCGCGCGGCGCTCATCGGCCACTCCTTCGGCGGCGCGGTCGCGATCAACGCGGGCACGCTCGCGCCGGCGGTTGCGACGGTGATCGCGGTCTCGAGCCAACTGTACGGCGCGCACGTGGTGGCCGAGCTGGCGCCGCGCCCGCTGCTGCTCCTGCACGGCGCCGCGGACACGATCTTGCCGCACGAATGTTCCGAGCGGCTCTATGAGCGCGCGCAGGAGCCGCGGACGCTGAAGCTTTTTCCCGGCGTCGGCCATCGCTTCAGCGAAGCACCCGACGAATTGATGGAAACCGTCCGCGACTGGCTGCTCGCTCATCTTTGACAGGCTCCGCCAAGGCGCTGCAGCCGTATGGATCGCGCCACCGGGCATCTATAATCTCTTAGCCCCGGAGTTTCAGGAATTTGCAGGAACTCGGCCGTTTAGATGAAGATCAAAGCTGCAATCGTTGGTGCGACCGGAATTGCCGGCCAGCAGGTGCTGGCCGCCCTCGACGGACATCCCTGGTTCGAAATTGCGGCGCTCGCCGCCTCCGAGCGCTCGGCCGGAAAGACCTTTGCCGATGCGATAAGCGACGCGCAAAGCGGGATACGGCGATGGTACGTCGGCGGCTGCGAGCCGCCGGCCGAGGCGCTGGGGCTCGAGGTGCAGGACGCGAAATCGCTGAGCCTCAATGGAATCGGCGTGGTCTTCGCCGCGGTCGAATCCGAAGCGGCGCGCGAACTCGAGCCGATTTACGCCGCCCACGTTCCGACTATCAGCACCGCGCGGCCTCACCGGATGGAACCCGATGTCCCGCTCCTCATTCCGGGCGTCAACCTCGACCATCTGGCGCTCGTGAACGAGCAGCGGCGGCGGCGCGGATGGAAAGGCTATATCGCGACGCTGCCCAACTGCACCGCAACCGGGCTTGCGATTACGCTCAAGGCGCTGGATGCGCGCTTCGGCGTCGAGGCCACGATGGTCACGACGATGCAGGGGATCTCGGGTGCCGGGCGCGACCTCGCCGCGCTCGACATCGTGGAGAACGTCATTCCGTTCATTCCGCGCGAAGAGGAGCGGGTGATGATCGAGACCCGCAAAATCCTCGGGCGGATGGCCGAGGGTGGAATAGCGGAGTTACCGCTGCGCGTCAGCGCAACCTGCACGCGCGCCGCCGTCCTCAACGGGCACACCGAGGCCGTTGCGGCGTCGCTCAAAAAGGCGGTCGCGATCGAGGCGGTCGGCGAGGCGTTCGAGAGCTTTGGGCGCGACTTCACCGCGCTCGGCCTGCCCAACTCGCCAAAGCGCATGATCACCGTGCATCGCGATCCGATGCGTCCGCAGCCGCGGCTCGATCGCGACGCCGACCGTGGGATGACGACGTCGGTCGGGCGCATCCGCGCCGACGAGGTCCTGCCCAATGGGGTCAAGTACCTCCTGGTCACGCACAACACGGCGATGGGCGCGGGACGCGGCGCGGTGCTGCTCGCCGAGTACCTGCAGCACGCGGGCTACCTCGCGTAGCGCGTTCAGAGCGGCTTGCGGGCGCGGATGAAGGCGCTCATGAACTTGCCGTCGACCAGCGGCGCCACCTTTTCAAGTTCGAGATTCGCGTCGGCAAAAAACTGCCGCGCGTCCTCGGCGCGATAGATCCGGGTCGGCTCGACCTCGACCGCGGCGAACCCGGCGCTCTTCAGTTTCGCGCGGTATTCGGACTCCTCGAGCGCTCCCGCGACGCATCCGATCCACAGCTCGACGCTGCGCCGGATCGCTGGAGGAACCTCGCCGCGCACCACCACGTCGGAGACGGCGAAGCGCCCGCCCGGCCGCAGCACGCGAAACGCCTCCGCCAGCACGCGATCCTTGTCGCCGGAAAGATTGATCACGCAGTTCGAGATGATCACGTCCACAGAATTGTCGGGCAGCGGGATGTTTTCGATCTCGCCCTTTAAGAACTCGACGTTTTCCACCCCGCCCTTGCGCTGATTCTCGCGCGCGAGTGCCAGCATCTCGTCCGTCATGTCGAGGCCGTAGGCCTTGCCGGCGGGTCCGACGCGGCGCGCCGAGAGCAGGACGTCGATTCCCCCGCCGGAGCCGAGGTCGAGCACGGTCTCGCCCGCCTTCAACTCGGCGAGCGCGGTTGGATTGCCGCATCCGAGCGAGGCGGCGACTGCCTCCGCCGGCAGCGCCCCGGTCTCGCTGTCGTTATAGAGGTTCGAGGTTATCGGATTGCCGCAGGGCGCGGCGGTGCCGCAGCATCCGCCGCCGCTCTGCTGGCGCGCGACGCGTCGCGCCGCGCGCGCGTAGTTCTCTCGCACCTGGTCCTTTATCGAAGATTGGTCATCCATTTTGCGCCTCCGGAGGATTTGGGCCGCACGCGTACACCGTTTGCGGCGGCTCGTTGGTTCTCATTGCAGCATCGGCCGCGCCTGCCGTCGCCCGTATCGGACGGTTCCGAAGCGGCCTGGTCCAACCTCAAATGCATCTCGGCGCAGCAATCTTCGGTGAGAAACCGAATCAGCGCTGCGGTCTCGCGCCAGTTTACCGCGTAGTAGATAAAACGTCCGGAGCGTCGCGCGCTGAGCAGGCCGGAGCGCGTCAGGGTGTCGAGGTGGTGAGATAGCGTTGAACCCGGCATCTTGAGCCGCCGCTTGATCTCGCCAACGCACTTGCCGTCGGGCCCGGCACGGACGAGAAGGCGAAAGATTTGGAGCCGGTCATCTTGCCCCAGGGCGTCGAACTGTTCGACTCGCCGGTCCATTACGATATTTCTAGTAGCATAGAAATATGAAGACGAGCAAGGGGAAGAAGGGTCCCGGCCGCAGCGCAGATCACCGGAAAAGCGGCTTCGTCTGAAGGGCGACGTCAGTGCTGATCAGCTTGATCCGGGCGACGGCCTTTTCTTCCTGCGCGACGACGGCTTCCGGAAGCCGCGCATAAGACAGCGGTTCCAGATAATCCTGGCCCTTGCTCAGGCCCCAATGGATGAATTCCATGATGGCGGTGCGCTTTTGCGCGTCGCCTATAACTGACGGCACGAGCATCCAGGTGAAGCTGGAAACAGGATAAGCATCCGTGCTGGGCGCGTCGGTGATCGACACCCTGAAATCCGCAGACATGGCGCCGGCGACGCCGGCCGCCGCGGCGGTGACGCTCGCGAGATTGGCTTCGATAAATCGGCCGCTGCGGTTGGCGACGCTTCCGTAAGTTAATCCATTCTGGATGGCGTAGGTGAGTTCGGAGTATCCGATCGAAAAAGGCGTGGCGGCGACCGTGCGAACGACGCCGGCATTGCCCTTCGCGGCGACGCCCACCGGCCAATTGACCGAAATCCCTGTGCCTACCCGCTGTCGCCAGTCGGAACTTACCTTGCTCAAGTAATCGGTCCACACGTACGTGGTTCCGCTGCCGTCCTGGCGGCGAACGACAACGATCTCATGTTTGGGCAGCGCGACATTCGGATTGGCGCTCGCGATTTCCGGATCGTTCCATCGGGTGACCGTCCCGAGATAGATGCCGGCCAGCGCCTGCGGAGTGAAGTGCAGGGCCTGAGTCACTCCAGGCAGATTGTAGATCGGCACGTCGGCTCCCAGAGCCATCGGAAAATGCAGAACGTCACACGCTCGATGCGTGCTGAAGTCCAGCATCTGCGTCTTGTTCAGCGGGCCGTCCGTACCGGCAAAATCGACCGTGCCCATCATGATGTCGTGGATGCCGGCGCCGGAGCCGTTTGAAACGTAGGTCAGATGGACCGAGGGATTTTCCTTCTCGTACTCTTCGATCCACTTGCGATACATCGGGTACGCGAAGGTTGAACCGTCGCCTTTGATCAGCAGGCGATCGTTCCCGGCTGCGGCGACTGGCAGGAACGAGACCTGAAGGAACATCGCGAAAAACGCGGCGGCCAATAGCGACAGGGTTTTGCTTGCCATGGGAATCAACTCCATCGAGCGCAAGAGAATTCGCTGCGCGCGCTCTAGTGCGGTACCGCGTCGAGCTGCTCCGGCCTGAAATCATGATTCGGCGTCCGCCAGTTTGACGGTCAGCGGGATCGCGCGCGCCCGCGGCAGATTGAAGGACAACAGGCTCGCGGCGAGCACCAGGAGCGCCGACGCCACCAGGCAGCCGACGAAGCCGTAGAACTCGAAGATCACCCCGGACAAAACCGTGCCGAGAAGGCGGCCGCCCGCGTTCGCCATGTAGTAAAAGCCGACGTTGGTCGCGACCTCGTCGTCATGCGAGTAGGCAAGAATAAGATACGAATGCACCGCCGAGTTGATCGCGAAAACGATCATGAACAGAGCGAGCCCGATCATCAGCGCCGGAGCGGGCCTCGCTTGAAGCTGGAGCACCAGGGCGAGGGCGGCGGGAATCATCGTCAGTATGAAGGCCCACAGACGGGCGGTGTCTCCCGTCACTCCCTGACGCGCGCCCGATTGGCGCAGAATCTCGGGGACGATCGCCTGGATCATGCCGTAGCCGATGAACCAGGCGGCGACAAAAGCTCCAACCCGCATGAGGCTCCAACCAAGCGTCGAGGCCAGGAAGACCGGCAATCCGACGACGAACCATACGTCGCGGGCCGAGAAGAGGAAGAACCGCGCGGCCGAGAGCCAGTTGATCGCGGCGCTCTTCGAAAAGAGGGTCGTGAATTTGACTTTCGATTTGGCCTTCCCGATCCCGCCCGGAAGCGCGACGACGGTACCCATCAGCACCGCGAGCAGCCCCCCGGCCATCATGAGCAGCGAGCCGACGAAGCCGAGCTTCGCCAGGAGCGCGGCGCCCATGAAAAAGCCCGCACCCTTGAGCGCGTTCTTCGAGCCCGTGAGCCGTGCGACCCACTTGAACAGCGCGCCGTCTTCGCCCTCGGGAACGACGACTTTGATCGCGCTCTTCGCGCTCATCTTCGTGAGATCCTTGGCGATGCCCGACAGCGCCTGCGCCGCCATCACGTACGCGACGGACGCCAGGCGGGACCAGCTCGGCTGCAACAGCGCGAGCATGATCAACGCTCCGATTTGCAGCAGCAAGCCGCCGTACAGCGTGACCTTCAAGCCGGATCGGGCGGCTATCCAGCCGCCGAGCAGATTGGTGACGATGCCGAAGAACTCGTAGAAGAGGAACAGGAAGGCGATTTCGACGGCGCTGTATCCCAGTCGATCGAAATGCAGCAGCACCAGCATCCGGAGGGCGCCGTCGGTGAGCGTGAAGCCCCAGTAGGCGCCGGTGACGAGCGCGTAATTACGGACGGCGCTGTTCATCGCTTAGATTGCGGCCGCCTTGCGCAGCGTTGACGGCATACTGGCGGCGACCTTGGCCGCCAATTCGATCAGCCGGTTCACGTAACCCCATTCGTTGTCGTACCAGGCCACGATTTTGAGCTGCGTCCCGTCCACGACCATCGTCGACGGCCCGTCCACGATCGACGATCGCGGATCGTTGACGAAGTCGACCGAGACCAGCGGGCGCTCCTCGAAGCCTAAAATGCCGCGCAGCTCATCCTGGGCCGCGTCTTTCAACCGATCATTTACTTCCGCCGCGGTCACGGGCCGCGCCACCTCGAAGACGCAATCGGTGAGCGACGCGTTCAGAAGCGGAACGCGCACTGCCATCCCGTTCAGCTTTCCCTGGAGCTCGGGATAGATAAGGCCGATAGCCGTGGCCGACCCGGTGGTCGTCGGCACCAATGACATCAGCGCCGATCGCGCCCGCCGAAGATCCTTGTGGCCCAGATCGACCACCGTCTGCGTGTTGGTCACGTCGTGGATCGTCGTGATGACGCCGTGCCGGATGCCGAATCGCTCGTGCACCACCTTCACCACCGGAGCCAGGCAATTAGTCGTGCACGAAGCGGCCGTGACGATGTGATGCCGCTCGGGATCGTACAGGCGATCGTTGACGCCCATCACGATGTTCAGCGCGCCTTGCTTGACCGGGGCGGCGACGATCACCTTGCGGACGCCGCGCTCGAAGTACAGCCCGAGAGTCTCGGCGGTAAGGAATTTGCCCGTGCATTCGAGGACGATCTCGACGCCGGCCCGGTCCCATGGCGCTTCGTTGGGTGCGCCGAAAGCGCTGTACCCGATGCGTCCTCCGTTCACCGTGAGACTGTTTGGCGCCGCGGATATCGCGGCCGGCCAGCGGCCGTGCACGCTGTCGAATTCGAGCAGGTGTGCAGCCGTCTCAGGGCCGCCCCTAAGCTCGTTGATATGAACGATTTCGATCTGGCGGTTGCCCGATGCGGCGCGCATGGCCAGCCGGCCCATGCGTCCGAACCCGTTGATTCCCACCCGTACGGACATGCTGGTTCCCCGTCGAAAAACGCGGTCAGGCCGCGATACGCAACTTGCCGATCTCCGCGACCCAGTGCTCGAGGGCGAAACGTTCAAGCACTTCGACCGGCAGAGCCGCGAAAATCCGAATCCGCTGCTCGAGCTCGCTATAGGTCTTCACGAACGCCTTTCGCCTGGCGGCAACTCCGACGACCGCGACCGGGTCTTCGACGCCCCAGTGCGCCCTTACCGGCTGACCCGGCCATGCCGGACACGTCTCGGCCGCTGCGCGATCGCAGAGGGTAAAAACAAAATCGAGTTTCGCGCTTGCGGGCCGTGCGAATTCATTCCAGCTTTTGCTGCTCAGTCCATCGGTCTCGTAACCGAATCGCCTAAGCACCTGCAGGGTCAGCGGATGAACTTCGCCGCGCGGGTTGCTGCCTGCGCTGAAAGCGCGGAACCTTTGCTCGCCCCATCGGTTCATCAGGCACTCGGCCATCACGCTGCGCGCGGAGTTTCGCGTGCAGAGAAAAAGCACGTTGTACCGGCCCCCGGGCGGCGCGGAGGCCGGATACGGCGGCGGAGCCGTCTTCAAGGGCCGCTCGGCGCAACAATTCTCGGTCAGGTAGTCGAGAAGGCTTTCGATCGTGCGGAATTTCGCGGCGTAAATGACGAGCCGGCTATGCCGTCGGGAATCGACCAGCCCCGCGTGCCGCAATTGATTGAGGTGAAAGGAGAGCGTGGGTGACGGCAGCTTGAGCCGGCTTCCGATCTGTCCCGCCGGCATTCCTTCAGGCCCGCGATCGACCAGCAGCCGCAGGATCTCAAGCCGGGTTTCCTGGGCCAGGGCGCCCAAGGCGCTTATGATAGCAATCTTATTCATAGTTCCATATATATGGAGGAATTGAAATATCATCAAGGCGTTGATGATTGAACATTTAGGCTAGGTTAATTCTCGCGATTTATCGCTGACGCCGCGCGAGATGCCGACAGCTTCGTTCCGAGGCCGAGTGATGGCAGGATCGGCTGCTCACGGCTTCGAAGTTTTGGAGTTACAAGAATGAGGGCCAGTTTGACTCTGTCCAGCGCTCCCGCGTTGCGAAGGTTATCGTTTCTCGACCGCTACCTTACGCTTTGGATCTTCCTCGCGATGGCCGCGGGCGTCGCGCTGGGCTACGCGCGGCCGGGGATCAAGGCGGCATTCGACCGCCTGAGCGTCGGCACGACGTCGCTGCCGATCGCGGCGGGGCTCATCCTGATGATGTATCCGCCGCTCGCGAAGGTGAACTACGACGAGTTGGGCGACGTCTTTGGCGACTGGAAGATCCTGGGCCTCTCGCTGGTGCAGAACTGGATTATCGGGCCGATCCTGATGTTCGCGCTGGCGATCGTTTTTCTGCGCGATCGGCCGGAATACATGGCCGGCCTCATCATGATCGGGCTCGCGCGATGCATCGCGATGGTGGTCGTGTGGAATGACCTCGCCTGCGGCGACAACGACTACTGCGCGGGCCTGGTGGCGTTCAACTCGATTTTCCAGGTGCTGTTCTTTTCGATCTACGCGTTCGTCTTCACGACCGTGCTGCCGCGATGGCTCGGCCTCGGCGGAGTGGTGGTGCACGTGACGATCGGCGATATAGCCGAAAGCGTCGGCATCTATCTCGGCGTGCCGTTCGCCGCGGGGTTCGCGAGCTGGAAAATTCTGACCGCGCTCAAGGGCAAGGCGTGGTATCGGCAACGCTTCATCCCGAAGATCGGCCCGCTGACGTTGATTTTCCTGCTCTTCACGATCGTCGTGATGTTTTCGATCAAGGGCGAGGCGATCGTGCGGCTGCCGCTCGACGTGGTGCGAATCGCGATTCCGCTGCTGCTCTATTTCGCGATCATGTTCGCCCTCTCATTCGTACTCAGCTATAAGGCCGGCGCCACCTATCCGCAAACCGCGACGCTTTCGTTCACCGCAGCCTCGAACAACTTCGAGCTCGCGATCGCGGTGGCAGTCGCGACTTTCGGTATCGACAGCGGCGCCGCCTTCGCCGCGGTGATCGGACCGCTCATCGAAGTGCCGGTGATGATCGGTCTGGTCGGCGTCGCGCGATGGGCGGGCGAGATTTATTTTCCCGCTTCGAGCGCAAGGCTTGCGGCGGCTGAATGCTGCGACACGATTGGCGCCGCCGAGCGCTGACAGCGGAGCCCTGGACCTGCTATACACGGAGGCGTGACGGAGCCTCGCGAAAAACCCGTTCCGGTCGCCGACGAAATTTCCGAACCCTTCTGGGACGCGGCCAAAGAGCATCGGCTCGCGGTGCAGCGATGCGCCGAGTGCGGATATTACAACCATCCGCCGCGTCCGACCTGCGATCGCTGCTCCTCGCAGCGCCTTGCGTTCGCGCCAGTCTCCGGCCGCGGCATCATTTACACGTTTACCGTGATGCATCAGCGCAGCGTCGCCGGCTTCGAGAGCGAGGTTCCGTACGTCAATATCGTGGTCGAGCTCGAGGAGCAGCCGTTGCTCTTCATGGTCTCCAACCTGCCGCACGCGGAACTGAATAAGATCCGAATCGGCGGCCGTGCCGAAATATGGTTTGAAGAGCGCGGCGGCGGTCTGACGCTCGCCCAATTCAGGCCGGTCTGAGCGCACGAGGGACACGCCGTGATGTGGCAGGGCAGGGGTAAAACCGCGATCGTCGGGATCGGCTATTCGGAGCTGACGCGCCAGTCAAATCGGCCGCTTGGACTGCTCGCGCTCGACGCCTGCCGCGAAGCGATCGCCGACGCCGGACTTGCGCCGCAGCAGATCGACGGGCTTGCGACCTATCCCGAAGCGCCGTTTTTGGGCGCGGGAACGCGCGACGGCGTCGATATCGTGAGCGTCGCATGGATCGTCAACCATCTGGCGCTCGCGCCGGAAGTGCGATGGTACGCGCAGATCGAGACCGGGATGATCGCGGCGCCGGTGATCGAGGGCGTGCACGCGCTGCTGGCCGGCGCGTGCGACTACGTGCTGATCTGGCGCGCGCTGCACCAGCCGCGCACTTACGGCGCGTTCACCGGCGCGCGCGCCGGCGGCGACGCGCAGTTCCTTGCGCCGTACGGATGCATCAGCGTCATCCAGTCGCACGCGATGGCGTGGCGGCGCTATATGCATCAGTATGGCGCCCGGCGCGAGCACCTGGGCACGCTCGCGGTAAACTCGCGGCGCAATGCCAATTTGAATCCGCGCGCCTTTTTTTATTCCAAGCCGATGACGCTCGACGACTACATGGCCGCGCGGCCAATCGCCGAGCCGTTTTGCCTCTTCGATTGTGACGTGCCGGTCGAAGGCTGCGTCGCGCTGGTGATGACCAGCGCCGAGCGCGCGCGCGATCTGCGCCATCCGCCCGCCTATATCGCCGGCTGCGGCCAGAACACAGCAAGCCGCCGGAGCCTGCTCTTCTACACCCTCGACGACTACATCGCCAACGGGCAATCGCTCGCGAGCAAGCTGTGGTCGGCGGCGGGCCTCGCTCCGGCCGACATGGATGCCGCGCAGTTATACGACGGCTTCGCGCCTTCGGCGCTCTACTGGCTCGAGGCGGCAGGCTTCTGCAAACGCGGCGAGGCCTACGCCTTCATCCAGGACGGCCGAATCGCGCTTGAAGGCGAGCTGCCGGTTAATACGTTCGGCGGGAGCCTCAGCGAGGGCCGATTGCACGGAATGGGGCATATCGCCGAGGCGGTATTCCAGGTGACCGACCGCGCCGAGCGCCGCCAGGTGCCGGATGCGGCGGCGGTGTGCGCGCTCGACGGTTCGCCGATGATGCGCGGCAGCGGAATCGTGGTTACGCGCGATCCGTGACAAGCTGCAAAATGCATTGCCAGATCTCTTGCCAGATGTTTTGCCACCGGATGTCTTGCCAGATGTCTTGAAAGATCCGTAGCCGAGCGCCGCCGGGGGGGGCTTCCATTGCCCCGCTGAAACGCATACGCTTAATGGTGTGAACGGTCGGAGTGTTCCCTATCAACTGCCCGGGAATTAGCCCGGGTTCTCTGTTCGAGAGCTTCCCGACAAATACCAACGGAGGGCAACGATGCCCAGCAAATTGTACGTAGGCAATCTGGCCTACGCAGTGTCCAACGACGACCTGCAGCAACTCTTTTCCCAGGTGGGACAGGTGCAGAGCGTCGCGATCATCACCGACAAGTTTTCCGGGCAGTCCAAGGGGTTCGGTTTTGTCGAGATGTCTAACGACGAAGAGGCGGCCAAGGCGATTCAGCAGTTCAACGAGACCGAGCTGAAGGGCCGCAACATCAAGGTGAACGAGGCGAAGCCCCGCGAGTCGAGCTTCGGCGGCGGCGGCAATCGTGGCGGGGGCGGAAATCGAGGCGGCGGCGGCGGCAATCGCGGCCGCGATCGCTGGTAACAACAAAAGGATTCAAGCGGGGGCGGGCCCAAACCGCCCCCGCACGTTTCATAAGCGCAAGCGCACGCCGCTTGCCAAAGACAAGCGGCGGCGCGCGTTCGACGCGACAGCCCGTCTGTCAGGGATTCTCTTTCGCGCCCGCGGCTGCAGCGAGCGCGAGAAAATTCGCCACATGCATCACTCGGATACGTGAGCCGCGCCGGCGCAGCTCCGCTGCGATCTGAAATTCGCATCCGGGATTCCCCAGCACGACATAGTCGGCGCCTGTTGCCTCGATATTGTCGGCCTTGCGCCGCGCCAGCTCATGCGCCATCGCGGTCTCGAGCAGGTTGTAGCTCCCGGCTGAACCGCAGCAAAGATCGGATTCCGCCATCTCGACCAGCCGCACGCCTGCGATCGCGCCGAGCAGCTTGCGCGGCCCCTCACGCACGCCCATCCCGTGCGCCAGATGGCACGAGTCATGGTAGGTGACCGTGCAATCGAGCCGGCCCTCCGGCTTGGCGTCGCGCGCAAGCAGGAGCGTGCTCAGATCGGTCGCGCGCGACGAAACCTCGCGCGCGTCGGCGCCCAGTTCCGGATCATCCTTCAATAACTCGCCGTATGACGCGATCGCCGCGGTGCATCCTGAGGCCGCTGAAACGATCGCCTCTGCGCCCGACGCCTTGAGCGCCCGCACGTTGCGCCGTACGAAATCGAGCCCGCGCCCGAGGTTGCCATCATGCAGGTCGAGCGCGCCGCAACAGACCGCGGGTGCAAGCTGCACGACGCGATAGCCGGCAGCCTTAAGCGCGCGCTCCGTGTTGAGATTCTCCGAGGGCGTCAGCACCTTCGCGACGCATCCGTGATGCACCACGGCGACGGGGCCGGCGGAGATCGTCGGCGCCGCTTCGCGCGCACTATGCGGCGCATTATTTGGATAAACCGGCGCGGGTCCGCCCTGCTCCGGCACCAGCTCGATCCACTCGCGTAACGCGCGCGGCAACAGGCGCGTGAGCAGGCCGCGCATCTTTAACCGCTCGGCGGCGCGCAGCGGCAACAGCATCGCGCGCAGGCGCCCCGGATAGGGAAAGATAGAGCGGATCGCCGTGTGGCGAATCGCGTCGATCGCGCCGCGCCGATGGTTGCGCTCGACGTAATCGCGCGCCCGCTCCAGGAGCCGTCCATAATGAACGCCCGAGGGACACGCGGTCTCGCATCCGCGGCATCCCAGGCACGAATCGAGATGGCGCACGGCGTCGTCGTCGAGCGCCATCCGCCCCTCGGCGAGCGATTTCATCAGGTAGATACGCCCGCGCGGAGAGTCCATCTCGGAGCGGGTCAACAGGTAGGTCGGGCAGGACTCGAGGCAGAGCCCGCAGTGCACGCAGTCGAACAGGAGCTCGTAATCGACCACGTCGCGCATCGGTCCGCGCCGGACGGCGGCCGCCTGTTTCTCCGCCGCGGCCATCAGATTCCCCCGACGAAGCATCCGGGGTTGAAAACTCCAGACGGATCGAATGCGGCCTTGAGCCGGCGCATCAGGTTGAGCACGCCGGGCGGCGGCGCGTCGAAAAAATCCAGCTCCGGTCTTAGCGCCGGCGCGGCGGCGAGGATTCGCAGATGGCCCTTCGCGGCGCGTGCGGCCGAACGCCATCGCGCGACCGTCTCGCGCGCGCCGGCGAGATCAACCTCGCCGCCCAGGAAAATCTGCGCGACGCCGCATCCCGCGTGCGCGCGGAACTCCGCGCCGATGCTCTCGACGCAGCGGCCAAGCTCGCCCGGCGCGGTCGCGAGTTGCGCGGCGATCGCGGCGGGCGCAAATTCGAGGTCGCGCAATTGCTCGTAAATTGCCCCGGCGCGCGGGCCGTCAAACAAAGCGACGCCGTCGAGCGCGCGCAAAGAGCCGCGCTGATACTCCAGTTCCGGAGCGTTGCCCGCGATCGCGGCGATCAGCGCAAACACTCCGGGATAGCCAAAGCGCGCCGCGAGCACGGGGCTCAAAACCTCGGCATGCAGGAGCGGCAGCGCGTCGCAGAGCCTGGCCGCCGCCGCGAATGCGCTCGAGGCGCGCGCGAACGGTGCAACAGCCGCCGTGTAACCTTCCGGAATCGGGCGCAGCTTGAAAGCGGCCTCGACGATCACTCCGAGCGTTCCGAACGATCCGGTCATCACCTTCATCAAATCATAGCCGGCCACGTTTTTGACCACGCGGCCGCCGCCGTGCACCGTGCGTCCCTCGCGGCCTACGAAACGAACTCCGATCAGCAGGTCGCGCGGCGTCCCTTCGGAGAGCCTGAGCGGGCCGGCCTGCGCCGCGCCAAGCAGCGCGCCGAGCGCGGTTTCGCCCAGGCCGCGGGGATCGAGCGGCAGGCGCTGCCCGTGCTCGGCCAGGCGCCGGTTGAGGGCGCCGAGCGTCAGGCCTGCCTCCGCGATCACCGTCATGTCTTCAGGTTCGTGGCTGACGACGCGGTCCATGCGCGCGAGCGAGACGCCGAGCATCACCGGCGTGTGGCGGATTTCTGCGAGCGTGCGCGCGGCGCCAAGCGGTGCGAGCGCGATGCGCTCGGCTTCACAGACGCGAACGATCGCGGCGATCTGTTCCGCGTCGCACGGCTCGGCAACGATCCGCGCGCAGCGGGATTCGCGTTCGCGCGGCGCGCGCACGGCCTCGGCGCCGAGCAGCCGGCGGATAGCGTCTTCGGCCCTGTCGAAGGAGGCGTCGCTCACCGGCTAGAGCGGGGCCTGGCGGCGCGGGGCGGCGACTTCCACGCAGCCGCCGGGCTGCGGCAGGACCTTGTTGGGATTGGCGTGTCCGTTGGGATCGAACACGCGGCGCAGGTCATTCATGACCATCAGATCGTCGGGCGCGAACAAGAGCGGCATTTCGTCCTGCTTTTCGACTCCGATTCCGTGCTCGCCGGTCAGGCTGCCGCCCATCTCGACGCAGGCTTTGAGAATCTCGCGCCCGACTTCGATCGCGCGCCGCACCTGGTCAGGATCCCGCTCGTCGTAGAGCACGATCGGATGGATATTGCCGTCGCCGGCGTGGAAGACGTTGCCGATCGCGAGATTGTAGCCGCGGCTGAGCATCGCGATGACGCGCAGGATGTCGGGCAGGCGCGTGCGCGGCACCACGCCGTCCTGCGTGGCGTAGTTGGGCGCGAGGCGGCCGACCGCGCCGAAGGCGCGCTTGCGCGCCTTCCACAGGAGCGCGCGCTCGGCCTCGTCGCGCGCGAGCTTCACTTCGGCCGCGCCCATCTCGGTGGCGAGGCGCGCGATGCTCGCGGCGCGCTCGTTAAGCCCGGCCTCGAGCCCGTCGATCTCGACGATCAGCACGGCGCCGGCGCCGGCGGGGAAGCCGACATGGAACGCCGCCTCGACCGCGCGGATGATGAGCGCGTCCATCATTTCGATCGCGCCGGGAATTATTCCGGCGGCGATAATCGCGCTCACCGCCGCGGTCGCGCGTTCGACGTCGGCGAAAACCGCGAGCATCGTGCGATGCGCCTGCGGTTCGCGCATGAGCCGGAGCGTCGCGCGGGTGACGATTCCCGCTGTGCCCTCGGCGCCGACCACTGCGCCGAGCAGATCGTAGCCCATGCGCTCGTCGGCCGGCCCGCCCAGCTCGACGACCTCGCC
Organism: Candidatus Binataceae bacterium; assembly: GCA_035500095.1. Taxonomy (NCBI): domain Bacteria; phylum Candidatus Binatota; class Binatia (SeqCode); order Binatales (SeqCode); family Binataceae (SeqCode); species Binataceae bacterium (SeqCode). The sequence continues at coordinate 19,479 of DATJXN010000014.1, read as the reverse complement.
GCCCGCCAGTACCAGCTCGACTCCCAGCACGTGGTTGGTGGTCACCCCGTACTTGAGCGTGTGCGGGCCGCCGGAGTTCTCGGCGATATTGCCGCCGATCGTGCATGCGGCCTGCGAGGACGGGTCGGGCGCGTAGAAATAACCGGCCGCCTTGACCGCATTGGTCACGTTGATATTGACCACGCCGCTTTCGACCACGGCGCGGCGGTTGGCCAGATCGCAGGCGAGGATATGGTTCATGCGCGAGGTGCAGATCATCACCGGCGCATTGAGCGGCAGGCATCCGCCGGAAAGCCCGGTGCCAGCGCCGCGCGGCACGAAGGGCACGCCGCGCCGCGCGAGCGCCGCCAGCACGCCGCTGACCTGCGCCGTGGTCCGCGGCAGGACCAGGAGATCGGGCGTGCTCTTGCCGATCGTCCAGCCGTCGCACTCGTACACGGCGAGCTCGCTCAGGTGCGAGACGACGCCATCCGTGCCGACGATCGCGGCCAGTTCCTCGGCGAGTCCGGGCAGTTCGGCCGCGAATTGCGATGCGCTCACGGGGGTTGCCACGGCCCGTTACTCTAGCACGACCGTGCCGCGTCGTTCCGAATTATCGAGCGCCATGCTTTCCGGCGCGCTTTTGCCATGCGTGCCGGTGCCGGTCAATAATGAAGCTCAGCGAAAATCGGCCGCCGGCGAAAGACCGCGCTTACGGGCGCCGCTTGAGCCCGCGGCGCTTGAAGGAGACCGCCTTTGGCAAGTTCCTCGTTTCCGGAGTTGCAACCGTCCGCACGCGTCCTGCTCGGGCCGGGCCCCTCGAACGTTCATCCGCGCGTGATGAAGGCGATGTTGTCGCCGGTGGTCGGCCATCTCGACCCCGACTTCGTCAGGGTGATGGACGACATCAAGAAGATGCTGCGGATGGTGTTCCGCACCGACAACGAGATCACCTTCCCGGTTTCCGGCACCGGCTCGGCCGGGATGCAGACCGTGATGGCGAACCTGATCGAGCCGGGCGACGAGGTGGTGATCGGCACCGCCGGCGTGTTCGGCACCCGGATGGTCGAAGTCGCCACGCGGCTCGGTGCGCAGATCCATCAGGTGGACGCCGAGTGGGGCAGGATCGTCGAGCCCGCGCGGATCGAGCAGGCGCTCAAGGCGGCGCGGTCGCCCAAGCTGGTCGCGGTCGTGCACGCCGAGACCTCGACCGGAATTCATCAGCCGATCGAGGAGATCGCGAAAATGGCGCACGCGCGCGGCGCGCTGATGGTGGCCGACGGCGTGACGTCGCTTGGATGCGTGCCGCTGGAGATCGACGCCTGGCAGATCGACGCCTGTTACAGTTGCACGCAAAAGGGCGTGGGCGCGCCGCCCGGACTCTCGCCGGTGACTTTCAGCGCGCACGCGATGGAAGCCGTGCGCCGGCGCAAGACGCCGTGCACCTCATGGTACTTCGACCTTTCGCTGATCGAGAAGTACTGGGGCCCCGACCGCGTCTATCATCACACCGCGCCGATCACGATGAACTATGCGCTGTACGAGGCGCTTCGGATCGTGATCGAGGAGGGGCTCGAGGCGCGTTTTCAGCGTCATCGCGCGAACGCGGCCGCGCTGCAGGCCGGGATCGAGAACATGGGCCTCGGCCTCGCGGCGCAGGAGGGCTTCCGGCTGCCGCAACTCACCACGGTCGCGGTGCCGTCGGGCATCGACGAGGCCAGGGTGCGCGCGCAACTGATCGAGAAATTCAACATCGAGGTCGGCGCCGGGCTGGGACCGCTCAAGGGCAAGGTCTGGCGGATCGGCCTGATGGGCGAGTCGTGCAAGCGCGAGAACGTGATGCTCGTTCTGAGCGCGCTCGAGACGATCCTGGAATCGATGGGCTTCGAGATCGCGCGCGGGAAATCGCTGGCGGCGGCCGATCGCGCCTACAGCGGTTCTGCCGCGTAGTGCGGTTCAGGCCGCCTGCCGGTTGGCGATCGCGGTCTCGCGAATGACTCTGAGCAGCGTGCTGCGCTTGAGCGGCTTGCCCAGATGCGAATCGCATCCGGCCTCCACCGCCTTGCGCACGGTTTCGTCGAAGGTTGACGCGGTGAGCGCGATGATTGGCGTGCGGCGCGTGTCGTGCTCGCGCTCCCACTGCCGGAAGCGGCGCACCGCGGTGAACCCGTCCATCACCGGCATCTGGATGTCCATCAGGACCAGGTCGTAGCGGCCGCTCGTCAGTTTGTCGACCGCGACCTGGCCGTTCTCGGCCTCGTCGAGTCCGTAACCGGTTTTGCCGAGGTACGCGCGAATCAGCAGGCGGTTGTCGAGCGAATCGTCGGCGAGCAGTATCCGACAGGGCGCGACTTGTTCACCGGCGATCGCCAGAACCGGCTGCGCGGACGCGCCTGCGGCGCCGTCCGATACGCTCGGCGTGGACTGTTCGAAATGAGCCGATTGGTCGAGCGCACCGCCGGTTGGGGCAGCCGCCGGGCCGACCGCCTCCGGCGCCCGCCGTGCAAAGTCAGCCGCCGCCGCGAGCAGGTCGGCGCGTTTGAGCGGCTTGACCACGTAGTGTTCGAGGCCGGCTTCGCGCAGCCCCACGAAGGCCTTCGAGAGGTCGTAGGAGCTGACCGTAGCCACCGTCAGGCCCGGCGCCTTGACGGGGTCGGCACCGATGCGCTGCGCGAGTTCAAGCCCGCCCGCCTGCGGCCGCGAGCAATCGGCGAATACCAGTTGGAACGGCTCGGCGGCCCGCTTGACCGCCTCCATCGCTTCGTCCGCCGACGCGGCCTCCATCACCAAAGCGCCGCGGGCGGCGAAAATCTCGCGCATCGTGGCGCGGCAGGTCGCGTTGCGATCCATGATCAGCACGCGCACTCCGCCAAGGTCCATCGGGGCCCCGGCCGACGCGTCGGATAGACCGGGCGGCACGCCAAAACGCGCCGTGAAGTGAAAGACGCTGCCCTTGCCGATCTCGCTCTCGACCCACACCCGGCCGCCCATCAAATGCACCAGCCGCTCGACGATCGCGAGTCCGAGCCCGCTGCCGCCGTACTTGCGGGTGGTCGAAGAGTCGGCCTGGGCGAAGGGCGAAAAGATCGACGTGAGCTTTTCGGGCGGGATGCCGACGCCGGTATCGCTTACCGAAAAGCGCAGCGCGCCCGGTTCGCGGCTTTGCGTGTCGCGCCCGATCGCGACGACGACCTCGCCGTGCTCGGTAAACTTGAGCGCATTGCCGACCAGGTTGGTCAGCACCTGGTTGAGCCGCAACGGGTCGCCGACCAGCGTCGCCGGCAAATCGGGCGCGAAGCGGACCACGAGTTCGACCTGGGTCTGGCGCGCGCGAATCGCGAGCGTGTCGGCGACGCGTTCGACCAGCTCGGCGATATTAAAGGGCGTCTGCTCGAGGCTGAGCTGTCCGCTCTCGACCCGGGTAAGGTCAAGGATGCTGTTGAGGAGTTCCAGCAGGTTCGCGCCGTTGTTGACTATGCGGTCGACATAGTGGCGCTGCTCGGGCCCGAGCTGGGTATCGGTCAGCAGATCGGCCGAGCCGAGGATGACGTTGAGCGGAGTGCGGATCTCGTGCGACATGCACGAGAGAAACTGCGACTTGGCTTCCGAGGCAGCCAGCGCGACCTCGCGCGCCGCGACCAGCGCTTCGTGCGCCTTGCGCAGTTCGGTCACGTCGCGCACCGTGCTGATCACGCACTCCTCGCCGTTGATGATCGCCCGCACCGACGAGATCAGCGCCGTCACCGACTCGCCGCTGCGCATTCGGAAGCGGACCTCGACGTTGCGCGCAAAGCCGACGGTCTTTATCTCCTCGGAGAGCAATTTCGCCTGCTCGAGGTCGTCCCACAGATTGAGGTCCAAGGGCAGGTGCCCGATGGCCTCCTCGCGGCTGTAGCCCGTGCGATCGACGAACTCGCGGTTGACGTCGATGATGTGGCCGTCGACGGTGCGGCTGATGACGATCGCGTCGGAGCTGGTCTCGAATACGCGGCGGAACTTTTCCTCGCTTTCGCCGAGCTGCAAATCGCGTTCGCGCAGCGCCTTATACTGTTGCGTCCGCTCGCGGAAGCGCACGCCGAAGGTGGCGGCGCACTGGGAGAGACATGCCGCCGTGATCACTCCCAGCCAGTGGTAGAGAATGTTGAGATTGGGATGGGCGGAGAACAGCGTGTTGGCCAGCAGGGCGAAAACGCTCAGCATGCCGAGCCCCAACTGCCAGTGCGCTTCCCATGGCACCAGCATTGCCGAGCCCAGCATGATCAACAGCAAGGAGACGAACAGCGCCTCGTGGCGGTCCGGCGCCGCGACACTCATAACGGCGGAGCTGACGATGAGCATCGCGCACAGCGAGAAGGCCGCCGAGCGCCAGTGTTCACGAAAACCGCGGGTCCAGCTTATGCTGAGGCCGGCCACGGCGGCGAAGAAATTGAACAGATGAAATGCGCTGAGCAACCAGGGATCGACTCCCCGCGTGCCGCCCAGCCTGAGTTCGGAAATCAGCAGGAGCGGCTGGGTCACGAGAATGATGACGATACCGACGCGAATGAGCAGGGTAGCCCACGCGTCGTCAGGCAGGGCGGGCGCCAGGTCGAGGCTGAGGCTTCCCCGACTGGAGTCCACAGGTTTTGCAGCAAAAAATGGGCGCATTTCGAAAGCCCTAAAGGGCCGCGTCCGACTAACTGCAATCGACATGCCCGAAAAAAATCCAACGAATTCGCGGCAGATCAGCTATTCTGACACTCTAAAGCAAACAATTCTGCATCAAGCCCTATGCAAACGTGCAACATTAAGCTAAAAGATAGGTCACAAAGATAGTGTTATCGGTTGAAGGATAAGTCGTTGACGAGCTGCGGGTGACCGAGTGCAATTGCGGCTCCTAACTACGGATGATGAGCGGCGCGAGTTCGCCGACCGTCTCGTACATGCCAGGGCTGGCAAAGGGCTCGGCTTCAGCGAGACGGGCCACTCGGCGCTTGGTGAAATTCATCTTGGTTACGGCGAGGTGCGCGCGCTCTATGACGAGACCGGGTCCGCGCCGAACGAGATGCTGGCCGGGTTCGTACTTCACAGCCTCGCAACATTTCCGCAAAGCTATCCGCGTCCGGACCTGACTCATCTGCCCGCCGAGGACGTATACGAGTGTGGCGAGTTATGGGCTCTTGCGCCGGGGGCCGCGCGGCTTGCCAGGCATGCCGGCTTCATCCTTGCGGGCTTGCGCAAAGCACAAGCGATCCTGGTCTATCCGATATTCAAACCGCGGAATCTGACGCCGTTTTACAAAACCTTCTCGCGCGCGGGAGTGCCTATCGAGTGGCCCTACGCGAAGACGCTTGAAGGCGGCGAGGTGTGGGTGCAGCCGATGGTGCTCGAAGGGCTGGCGCTCGAGATGACGGTCAACGTCGCGACCGCGCTCAGCCTCGAATCCTTCGACGGCCGGACTCTGCAGTTTCGCAATCCCTTTCCGATCGTGCCGAAGCTTGGCCGAAGAATTCCGCTGCACGCTCCCAGCGTGCCGGAAGTTCGCGGCGGCAGACGCGTCCTGCAACTGCGCCGCTAGGCGGCCGCGATTCTCCCCTGCGCATCGCTGCGCGCTAGAACGGTCTCAGCACCGCGAGCGCGAGAATGCCCAGCAAGAGTGCGCTTACGAATCCGTGGATCATCTTGAACTCGCGGGTTGAGGCGCTCGACGGGTCGTTCTCCAGGTTCAGGATCCGGCGGTAGAGGCGATAGTGGAAGTAGAGCAGCACCAGGACTAGCACCAGCTTCGCGTGCAGCCAGCCCAGCATCAGCACTGAGGGATCGAGCAGGATCAGGACGATGCCGAAGAAGACCGTGGTCAGCGCGCCGATATTGCATCCGATCTGAAACAGCCGGCGCGCGATCAGGATCAGCCGCTCGCGCGCGGCTCCCACTTCTTCCGCGGCCAGCGACAACATCGAAGCGATCACCAGCAGATTGCCGACCCAGATGATCACTCCGAACAGGTGAAAAACGATCACCCATCTGATGAGGCCCGTCCAATTGACCATCGTGCCGCTCCCTCCTCAGGCCGCTCGACTATGGCTTATCCGCAACGCCAGCACCATCGCCAACGCGGCCGTCGCCGCGCCGGCGAGGTAGGGCGCCGCAGGGCCCCTCGCCTGGTAAAGCATCCCGCCCGCGATCGGGCCCAGCACGCGCGCCAGCGAGAGCACCGATTGGTTGAGCCCGAGTGCTTCACCCTGGAGCTCGCCCGCGGTGCGGCGCGAAATCAGCGTGGCGACCGCGGTGGTGCCGAATCCGTATCCCGACGCGATCAGAATCAGCATCCCGTAAAGCGCGGCGTGTGAGGGCCAGCTTCCAAGCGGTGCAAGGCCCAGGGCCAGCGCCGCCGCGCCGGCCGTCACCAGCGCCGCCTCGCCGGTGCGCGGCACGAGCTTGCCGACCAGGTAGCCCTGCGCGAGCGCCTGCACCAGTCCGGCGAAGGCGAGCAATCCGCCGACCCCGGCCGCCGCGTAGCCATACACCGCTGGCACGGTGAGCGCGAAGGTCGCCTCCAGCTCCGCGATCGCGAGGGTGATCAGAAACGCGATCGCGAACAGAAGCCCGCGCGCGCGATGACGCCCGAGCAGCCGCGGCAAACTGAACGACGATCGAAAGCCCGCGCGCGCGCTGCGCTCGGTATCGCGAGCAGCCCCGCGCGGGGCGAGCGATTCGGGCAGCCGGACGGCGGCGAAGATGAGATTGGCGAACGTCAGCGCCGCCGCGAACAGCACCGGCGTGCGCAAGCTCACCGCCCCGAGCACGCCGCCGACCGCCGGTCCGAGCACGAAGCCGAGGCCGAAGGCCGCGCCGATCATGCCCATCGCCTGCGCGCGCTTCGATTCCTCGGTGGTGTCGGCGACGTATGCCTGCGCGGTCGAGATAGTGGCCGCGCAGGCGCCATGCACGGCGCGCGAGGCCAGCAGCCCGGCAAACGAATTCGTGAAGGCATAGATCACATAGCTCAGCGACGAACCGAACAGCCCCAGCATGATGATCGGGCGGCGGCCGATCCGATCGGAAAGCCGTCCGAGCAACGGCGCGAAAATGAACTGCGCCATCGAATAAGCCGAAAGCAGCAGTCCGATCGCCCCGGCGCCGATACCCAGGCGCGCCGCGTACATCGGCAGAAACGGAATCACGATGCCGAAGCCGAGCAGATCGAAGAACACGGTCGCAAACAGGATGAGCCGCGACGCGCCGTCGGGTCTCGCGCCGGAGAGCGCGGGTTTTGATGTTTGCGAAGTTGGCATCGGGGATCCCGGTTTGGAGTCGGTCTGGCTTCGGCCGTCGGCGCGCGATGAAGGAAATCGCGATGAAGGAAATCCTATGACGGCCGCGCAGTCAAGCAAGGCGGGCGCGGCTCCTGAGTGCCATCGCGCGCGCCCGGCGATTTCAGACGATCGCCGCGAGCGGAATTTTCGCCGGAGCGCGCACCCTAGCGATCGCCGTACGGAGTTTGCGACGGCGGTTGCGCCGAATCGTCTTCGGTGGCGAAGCGGTAGACCAGCTCGTCGGGGCGCACGTAACCGAGTTCCTCGCGGATGCGGCGCTCGAGGTAGCGGTCGTCGCCGCCGAGGCGGGCGACCTTGACCCTCAACTCCGCGTTGGATTTCAGCAGATCCCTGTGCGCGGCTTCGAATTGCGCGCGCCGCGCGCGCAGCGCGATCAGATCGCGCAGGCCCGACGGCCCGCTGACAAAGTCCGCGGCGAGCAGGGCGCAGGCCCCGGTCAGAACCAGCGTGAGCCATCTGCTGCGCAGGTGCAGGGTAAAGCGGGTCACAAGCATTATCGTAAAAAGGCTTGTCGCGAACTTCAAGCAGACTTATGACTGAACGCCATTCTAAACCGGCAAAGGTGAGGCATCGCAAGGCTTCTTACATTTTTAAAATTTCTTTATAAATGATCCGCCTTCTTCTTGATTTTTGAATAACGGGTTTCTATAATCCGGCCTTGAAGGCGAGATCAGCAACGGCTCGCCAGAGGTTCAGGGGGTTTCGGGAGCTTGTCCGGCAGCAGCAACTGTTAAGGAGGTGTCTATGCCAGTTAAGAAGAAAAGTTCCGCGAAAAAATCCAAGCCGAAGTTGAAGACGAGTATGAAGAAGAAAGCCGGCAAGAAAAAGAAGAAGTAAGGGCATAAGTTTTCCTCCGGAAAACCGGAGGCTGGCCAGGATGCCGGGCATGCTGCTGCGATAAGCCGGGGTGAAACAACCCCGTACCGCGAGAGGGCCCCTGAACAAGGGGCCCTCTTTTTTTTTCACTGAAACACTCACGCACGGTTAGCGAGCGCCGCTTGCGGCGCGCGATGCGCATGGCGCAACGTAGTTGTGATGGACACGCGGCTTGGCCGAATTCCGTCCGCATGCGAGCGGCCCGAACCGCTGAAGTTCGCATGGCCGCTGATTCTGCTGCCCGAGCTTTTCACCACTGCGCGTCATCTTGCGGTCTCACGCGGGTACTTCGCGAGCATCGGATGGGAAGTTTACGCGCCCGATCTTCGCGCGGCGGCGCCGGCGGTGCCGCGCGACTCCCGCGCATCAGGCGGGCAGGCGTACGGCTTCGAGCGTCTCGCGGCGTTGTTGTCCGAGGCTCTGACCGCGCTTGGGCGCGGTGCGATCGTCGTTGGCCACGGTCTTGGAGGGCTCCTCGCTCTGCACGCGGCCCGGCATCCGCAGGTGAAAGCGGCCGTCGCGCTGGCGCCGATGCTGCCGCACTTTCGATCGCCGCTCGTGATGAACGCGGCCAACTGGCGGGCGCGATGGCTCGGCGGCGCGCTCAGACCGCCGCGCGGCGCGATGCTGTTCCATCTGCTCGCCGACGCCGAGCCCTTTGCGCTCGAGGCACTGAGCGGAGCTCTCGTGGCCGACGACGCGCGCGCAGCGCTCGAGGTCGTGCGCGGCAGGATAAAGTTGGACGAATTCCCCTTCCTCCACGGCGGGCGCGCCGTGCCGCGGCTCGTCATCACGGGAGATTCCGATCCGTTCGCGCCGCTGGAGAAGACGCGCGAATTCGCTGAACGGCTCGGAGCGGCGATCCGCGTGGTGCGCGGCCGCGGCCATTGGCTCATCGGCGGACGCGCGCTGGAGCGCACCGTAGCCGAGGTCCAGCGCTTCCTGGTGCGCAGCCTGGACGGCGATCTGTTGCTGCTCTACTCCGAGCAATGGCAGGAGACGGACGACGAGCCGGGAGACGGATGACGAGCAATGGGAGCGCGGCGCCGGCGCGCGAAGCCAATCGATGATTTCGATTCGAATTGATCGGCAGGGTCCATTTTGTTAGATTGGCTTATGGCGCTGCACCAAATAGCAGCATCCAGCAACATGGTTGAAGGCCCGCGGATATCCGCGGGCTTTTTTGCATAAAGGAGACTCCCAATGCCGCAGTCGGAGCTTCGCGAGGGACTCACTTTCGACGACGTCCTGCTTCTGCCGCAGGCCTCCGACCTGCTGCCCTCGAGCTGCGAGGTCTCGACGATGCTCACTCCCAGCATCCGCCTGCGCATCCCGCTGGTCTCCAGTCCGATGGACACGGTGACCGAGTCGCGCTCGGCGATCGCGATCGCGCAGCTTGGCGGGCTGGGCTTCATTCATCGCAACCTCACAGTCGAACGGCAGGCAGCTGAAGTCGCCGCGGTGAAGAAGTATGAAAGCGGCATGATCGCCGACCCCGTCACGGTTCATCCCGAACAGAGAATCGCCGACGCGCTCGCGACCATGGAGCGCCACGGGATCTCGGGCCTGCCCGTGGTCGCCGACGGCCGCCTGGTCGGCATCCTGACCAATCGCGACCTGCGCTTCGAGAAACGCCTAGACAAGCTCGTGCGCGAGGTGATGACCACGCGCGTGGTCACCGCTCATCCCGGCATCGGCCTCGAACAGGCCAAGGAAATCCTCCAGGCCCATCGCATCGAAAAGCTGCCGCTGGTCGACGAACGCCAGCGCCTGTGCGGGCTTATCACCGTCAAGGACATGGACAAGGCGACACGCCATCCCCATTCGAGCAAGGACAAGATGGGACGGCTGCGCGTCGGCGCCGCGATCGGCGTGGGGCCCGAACGCGAGGAGCGCGCGGCGGCGCTGGTCCGCGCGGGCGTCGACGTGCTGGTCATCGATACCGCACACGGCCATTCGCGCAACGTGATCGACGCGCTGCGCGCGACCAAGCTGGCCCATCCCGGGATCGACATGGTCGCCGGCAATGTCGCCACCGCCGAGGGTGCCAAGGCGCTGATCGATGCGGGCGCCGATGCACTCAGGGTCGGGATGGGTCCCGGGTCGATTTGCACCACGCGGGTGATTTCGGGCGTCGGCGTGCCGCAGATTACCGCGATCATGGATTGCGTTGCGATGGCCGAGCCGCGCGGCATCCCGCTCATCGCCGACGGCGGCATCCGCTTCTCGGGCGACATCGTGAAGGCGCTCGCGGCGGGCGCGGCGACCGTGATGATCGGGTCGCTCTTCGCCGGCAGCGAAGAAAGTCCCGGCGAGACGATTCTCTACCAGGGCCGGACTTACAAGCTCTATCGCGGGATGGGATCGCTTGGCGCGATGAGTGAACGCGTGCGCGACCGTTACGGCCAGAGCGACGTGGAAGAGAGCAAGCTCGTGCCGGAAGGAATTGAGGGCCGGGTACCGCATCGCGGACCGCTCGCCTCCAACATCGAACAACTGGTCGGCGGCCTGCAGTCCGGGATGGGTTATGTCGGGGCCGCCAATCTCGCCGAGCTGCGCCGGCGCGCCCGCTTCATCCGCGTAACCGACGCGGGCCAGCGCGAGAGCCACGTGCACGATGTCTTCGTGACCAAGGAAGCGCCGAACTATCGTCCCTAGCACCGGTCAAGCCGCGCGGGAATGCGACAGGTTCAAGCGCCATGAGCGAGCGCCGCGCCGCCGGTTGCTGGAGGCCGCTCGATGCGGCCGCGCCGGCGTGGCACAATCGACTGCGCGTTGGTGATGCTACGATACATCGGCGGATGAAGCGGCCGCAGTGCGCGCACTCAAGGGGCGCACGCGGGCGGGGCGGCGCAACAAGATGGCTCAGACAAAGAAAATCCGCGTCGGCGTGCTCTTCGGCGGACGCTCGAGCGAGCATGAGATCTCGCTGCGTTCGGCGTTCACCGTGATGTCGGCGATGGATCCGGCGCGCTATGAAGTGGTGCCGATCGGGATCGGCCGCGACGGGCGCTGGTATTGGCGCGCCGACGCGATCCGGATGCTGGCCGACGCGGCGCCGCGCCTGGAAGCGCTCGCAGGCGGCGGTATTGAGGTCAGCCTGCTGCCTCATCCCGCTGCCAACGCGTTAGTCCAAGCACCGGCCGGCGCGCCGCGCGCCGCAGAAGTTGCGGGGCCCGGCGCCGGCAAGCTCCCCGGCCCGCTCGACGTCGTGTTTCCCGTCCTGCATGGGAGTTATGGCGAGGACGGCACCGTGCAGGGGCTGCTGGAGCTGGCGGGCCTTCCATACGTCGGCGCGGGCGTGCTCGGCTCCGCGGTCGGGATGGACAAGGACGTCCAAAAGCGGCTGTTGCGCGAGGCTGGATTGCCTGTGGTGCGCTACGCGATGATTGAGCGCTGGCAATGGCGCGAGAAGCCGGCGCGCGCGGCCGAGCTTGCGCGTTCGCTCGGGTACCCGGTGTTCGTCAAGCCCAATGCGCTCGGCTCGTCGGTCGGGATCAGCAAGGTCAAGAGCGAGCGCGAACTCGGCGCGGCGCTCGAGGAGGCGTTTGCGTACGACCGCAAGGTGCTGATCGAGGCCTCCTGCATCGGGCGCGAGCTGGAATGCGCGGTGCTCGGCAACGAGCGGCCCGAGTCCTCGATTCCCGGCGAAATCGTCATCAAGGGACGCCACGAGTTCTACAGCTACGAATCGAAATACGTCGATCCGGAGGGCGCCGAGGTCAGGATTCCCGCTGCGCTCAACGCCGCGCAGAGCGAGCATCTGCGCCAACTTGCCTGCGGCGCGTTTCGCGCGCTCGGCCTGCGCGGGATGGCGCGGGTCGATTTTCTGGCGCGGCCGGCGCTCAGCGAAATCTACGTCAACGAGGTCAACACGATTCCAGGCTTCACCGCCATAAGCATGTATCCCAAACTATGGGAGGCCTCCGGCCTGCCGCTTAACCGGCTCATCGATCGCCTGATCGAACTCGCGCTCGAGGAGCATCGCGAGCGCGCCGCGCTCAAGATAACCTACGAGATCAAAGGCTAACGGTTCGCGAGCCCCCGGCCGCGTAATCCTGCGCGATGAAAGCTCTGCTGATCGCCACCACCAATCCCGCCAAGCTCGAGGAATACCGGTTGCTGCTGCGCGGCTACGATCTCGCCCCGCTTTCCCTGCGCGAGGCCGGCATCGGCGATGACGCTCCCGAAGAGACCGGCGCAACTTTCGTCGAGAACGCGCTGCTCAAGGCGCGCTGCTATTTCGCGCGCGCCCATCTGCCGACCATCGCCGACGACGGCGGCCTGATGGTTGACGCGCTCGGCGGCGAACCCGGCGTGCGGTCTCATCGATGGCTTGCTGGCGACGGCGCGGACGCCGCTGCCGCCGCTCATGGCGACCTTGACCGCGCGCTTGCCGAGGAGGTGATACGCCGGATGGCCGGGGTGGAGCCGGCACGCCGCGGCGCGCGTCTGCGCGCCGCCGTCGCTCTCGTCTACGATGATGACGGACGCGCCCGGGAACGCGTGAGCGAAGCCTCTCTTGAGGGGGTTATCGCGGAGAGGGTGTGGCCGCGGATGCGGCTGGGCTTTCCCTACCGCGCCGTACTCTTTTTGCCGGATCGGGGATGCTACCTGGGCGAGCTTTCCGACGAGGAGGCGGCGCGTCTGAGCCAGCGCCGCGCGGCGCTCGAGGGTCTGCGCGCCGATCTGCTTCGCATTGCAGGCTCGCGCTGAGATGGCGCGCCTCTATTCGCACCGGGCGGCGGACTTGTTGTCGCTGCCAGAATGTCGCTGGTCGCGGCGCGCCAACTTTGTCAAAATACGCGACGTTTCGCGCGGGCCGAGCCGCTGTCGAACTCGCAACGTACCTCAATCGCGCCCGACTACTTTGACGCGCAGCGCCTGCCAGGCGAGATGGCGAAGATAATCGGGCCTAGCCGATGGACCATCTGACTCAGCTCCAAACCCTGCTCGGACTCGACGCGCTGTCGCTCGACGCGCGCGCGGTGGTCGAGTCGGCCGCAGCAGTTGCGGCGTTGCTCTATGCGCTCGCGCTGCGTCATCGGCGGGGCAATTTGCGGGGCTGGCCGGTTACGATGGTCGGAGTCGGGCTGGTGGTCGACCTCGCGACGCCGCTCTTCGGCCGCGCCTGGTTCGCCTATCTCGTCGATACGGTCGCGGTGGTGCTGTTCCTGTGGGGCGTAATCCGGATCGGGCTGGAGCTGTCCGACGCCGCGACGCATCGCGGGCGCGAGCATTTCTCGACCATCTTCCGCGACCTGCTCACGCTGATCCTGTGGCTGCTGGTCGTGATGGTCGTGCTCCATACATTTTTCAAGATCGACGTGACCGCGCTGCTCGCGGTGCCGGCCGTGCTGGGCGTGGTGATCGGCTTCGCGCTGCAAGAGACGCTGGGCAATATCTTCAGCGGACTAACGTTGCAAATCTCGCGCCCGTTCGCGCCCGGCGATTGGGTGCGCGTGGCCGACAAGGTCGGGACCGTCCACGACGTCGGATGGCGAGCGACGACGATCGTGACTCGCTCGAATGAATGGCTCGACATTCCCAACGCTCAGTTGGCCAAGGACCTGCTGTTCAATTACGGCAAACATGCGGTGGCCGAAGAAGTTTCGATCGGCCTCAGCTACGGCGAGCCGCCCAACCGGGTGCGCGAAGTCGTCCTCAACGTACTCCGCGACGTTCCCGATATCCTGAGCACTCCTGAGCCCGAGGTTATGACCTGGGATTTCGGCGACTACGCGATCCGTTACCGGATCAAGTACTGGATCGGCGACTACGGGCGCGCCGAGCAGATCCACGCCCGCGTGATGTCCGGATTGTGGTACGCGATGCGCCGCCACGCGATCGAGATTCCCTTTCCCGTCCGCACCATGCTGTTCAAGCAGGAGATCCAGATCGAGGCGTCGGAGGCGGCGCGCGAAATCGCCGCCGAGCTGCGCGGCGTCGATTTTCTGCGCGAGCTCAGCGACGAGGAACTGCACATCCTGGCCGGCGCCGTCCGCGTGCGCCAGTTCGGCGCCGGCGAGGCGCTGATGCGCCAGGGCGATACCGGCGACACTTTTTACATAATTCGCCACGGCACCGTCGATGTGACGACCAACGGCTCCGACGGCCGGCAGGTCCATATCGCCGAACTGGCCCGGCCGGCCTTTTTCGGCGAGATGGCGCTGATGACGGGCGAACCACGCAACGCCACCATCCGCGCGCGCATCGACGTCGAAGTTCTCGAGATGAACCGCGCCGGCTTCACCGAACTCTTCAGAACCCATCCCGACGCCGCCGCCCAGATGAGCGAAATCATCGCCGCCCGCCTGAGCCAGCGGCGCGAACGGCTCGACGCGGGACAGCAGACCGACGGCGGCGCGCGCGGCCGCTCGATGTGGCTGCTGGCCAAAATGCGCGAGATATTCGATATCTAGACGAGGCGCTTGCCACCGCCGGCACGCGCTCTGGCGGTGGCGTGCCCGCGCGCGCCCGACGGAGGAATCGGCCATGGTCAAGACGATTACGTTCATCAAGCGCAAGCCGGGGATGAGCGTCGACGAGTTCGGGAAATACTGGCGCAACCAGCACGCCCCCATCGTGGTAAAGCTGCCCGGACTTCGCCGCTACGTGCAATGCCATACGATCCCCTCGGGCTACCGCAACGGCGAGCCCGCCTATGACGGCGTGGCCGAGGTCTGGTTCGATTCGACCGACGCGATGCGCGCGACCGCGGCGACGCCGGAGTACCGCGCGGTGCGCGCCGACGAGCCCAACTTCATCGATCTTGCGCAGATCGATTTCCTCATCACCGATGAACGGGTGCAGAAGGACGCGCCGGCCGAACCCTCGATGGTGCACCTGGTCGAATTCGTCACCCGCAAGCCCGGGATGTCGGTCGAAGACTTCCAGCGCCACTGGAGCCAGGTGCACGGCCCGCTCGGCGCGAAGATCCCGATGGTGCGGCGCTACGTGCAGTGCCACGTGCGGCCGGCGGCCTATCGCGAGGGCCGCCAGCCCCGCTTCGACGGCGTGGCCGAAGTATGGTTCGACTCGACCGCCGCGATGCGCGAATCGGCGACCACGGCGGAGTACCGCGCGGTGCGCGCCGACGAACCCAACTTCATCGGCACGGCGCATCCATTCCCGTTCATCATCACGCGGGATTTCACCGTGCTCTGAGTTGTTGCGGGCGCGCGGCTACTTGGTTTCGAACTCGAAGACCATCTCGGTCGGATTCCCGTCGGTCGCCTCGACGATCTTCTCCAGGTAGAGATTGACCAGCGCGTCGTCGGGCGCTTCGCGGTTGAGCGCCTGCAGCACCGTGTTCGCGGCGGTCGCTTCGCCGCTGCGGATGTGCTCGAGCGCGCGGTTAAAGCGCTCATAGAAGGAAGGATCGATTCCGTTTCCGCCGTGTCCGGCGACGTCCACGATCGGCACCAATTGCGCCTTGCCCTTGACCTTGACCAACCCGACCTCGCGCGCGCAATACTTGCCCGCGGCCTCGGCCAGGGTCTGGCGGGTGACCAGCAGATGGACCTGGAAATGGCGCGTCAGGCCCTCCAGGCGCGAAGCCAGATTGACCGTGTCGCCGACCGCCGAATAGTCGAAGCGCTGCGCGCCGCCGAAGTTGCCCACTACCACTTCGCCGGTGGCGATGCCGATGCCGATGTCGACGTCGGCGAAGCGTTCGTCGGACTGGCGCAGATGGCGGAGGCCGTCGAGCATCCTGAGCGCGCAATCGATCGCGGCCGCCGCGGGGTTCTCGATCTCATTCGGCGCGCCCCAGAACGCCATGATCCCGTCGCCCATCAGCTTGTCCACCACGCCGTCCGACTTGAAGATGATGTCGATCATCACGCTCATGTACGTGTTGAGCAGCGCGACCACCCGCTCGGGCTCGGAACGCTCGGCGCGCGAGGTGAAATTGACGATGTCGGAGAACAGGATCGCGAGATGGCGCCGCTCGCCGCTAAGGCGCAGCCCCTGGGGGTCGTCGACCACCGAGGCGACCACGTTGGGGTTGAGATAATGCTCGAAGGCGGAGCGCAGGTAGCGTTTTTCGCTGCCCTCGGTCACGTAGCGGTAGGTTGCCAGCAGCATGTATGTAATCAGCACCGCGGCCATCGGCAGCGCCACGTCGATCAACACGCCGTCCTCGATCAGGCGGTACTGCGCGTACGCCGAAAAGCCGACGATCACCAGGAGCGCGGCGCTCGCCGACCATAGCGGCGAAAGATAGGCCGCGGCGAGACTGATCGCGAGCACCAGCGCGAGCGCCACGCCTTCCTCTTCCGCGGTGCCTTCGATGCGCGAGCGCCGGATGAAGTCGCCGCGCAGCACGTTGTCGATCGCGTTGGCATGGATCTCCACGCCGGGAAAATCGCCACCGGTCGGCGTGATCTTGCGGTCGCCGAGCGCGTGCGCGGTCATCCCGACCAGCACGATCTTTCCCGCGATCGCCTCGGGCGGCACCCGGTGCGCGATGAGATCGGCGATCGAGTATGCGGGAAAGGTGCCCGGCGGACCGCGGAAATTGATTAGCATCCGCCCGATCTCGTCCACCGGGATTTCTTCGCCGCCGAGCGCGACCTGCTGCACGCCCTCGGGACCTACCACCAGCCTGAGCGGCGCGTTCTTCAGGTAAGCCGCGGTCACCGCCAGGTAGAGCGGCACGCAATAGCGCCTGCCGAAACGAACCACGGAAAGCTCGGAGCGCAATACGCCGTCGGAATCGGCGTCGATATCGACATAGCCGATCCCGCGCGCCGCGCTGTTGAGCGTCGCTATCGGAGGCAGGTAGGCGCGTGCCGCGACCAGCAAGGCCGGCGCTGCATCAGGCAACTCGCGCACCAGGTTATAGGCGAGCGGTGCCGGCGTTATCGGCGCGGTCTTGAAACCGGCCGGAAGCGGCGCCGCGAGCGCCTGCCTCGCGCTCTTCAGATCGAAATGGCTTTCGAAGGCATAGCCGATGAAGGTCGAACCTTCGCCCCTTACGGCATTGGCAAAGGCGAGATCGTTGCCGGTGCCCAGGGTCTCTTTGATCGCCGCGTCGCTGACGCCCAGGCCCTTGAGACGCGTGGCGATTTGATCGGCCTGGATGTCGTCCTCGTCGCGCTCGCTGAACAGCACGTCATAGCCGACCACCGCAGCCTTGTAATCGCGGAGCGCATCGTTGAGCCGCGCCTCCACGCTGCGCGGCCACGGCCAATGGCCCAGCTCGGCGACGCTGGTCTCGTCGATCGCGGCAATCACGACCGCGCCGCTGAGCGGCGGCCGGCGCGTGACGTAAATCCGGAGGTCCGAGGCCTTCAGATCGGCCAGCTCGAAGACCGCCGGATGGAGAGCGTTGAAGATGAAGAGCGCGGCCAGGATGGCGATCCCGATGAGCAGCGGGCGCCATGCGTGCCGGTGACGGCTCGTCTTGACACTGGTCGGTTTGGCCATCGCGGACGAACGGCTCAGAGCTTAGCGCGTTGCCGCGCCGCCCGCGACCATCCGCTGCGGAGTTGCGTCGAGCCGGAGGCGGCGATCAACGCAATTCGACATCGAAGCGCCGACGAATATGGCGCTGGCAGGATGAGCGTCGCTCCCGCGCAGCGCGGTTCAGTTCACTCGTTGGGGCTCTTGGTTGGCTTGTGATGGCTGCCGCCTCCGCTGAATACGCCGGCGGCAGCCAATCCGCCGACCGTACCGCCGACCACGATCGCACTGCCGAGGAAGAGGCCGGTCGTGCTGGCGCCGAGCGCAGCCGCGGCCGCGGCCGCGCCGAGCTCGCTCGGCGGGAACGGCGCGAAACCGCATACCACGGTCGTTTTGTGGCCCGGAGGTACCTAGACCGAGCCGCCGCCAGGATTGGTCGTGTTGGTCACTTCGACCGTGCCGTCATAGACCGATACCTGGGTGAAGCGGCGGCAATCCTTGTACTTCTTGCGGTCCTCGTCGCTCATCGTGTTGGGCGGCTGATCGCTGGTGGACGTGTCATATTCGGTGCCGCGAGCCGAGGCGACCGCGTTGGGCGTATGAACCTCGAAATTAGGCGTCGGCGACGACGTGTACGATACGAAGGAACGCACCAAACCGGAGAAGAGGCTTAGCTTGGTGTTGCGCGTGTTGGTCCCGACCATCTGCTGGTCGATGGCCAGGGAGCTTGATTCGTCCAGCTCCAGCTTGCTGTTATCCGTCAGGGTTATGGTGGCGCGGCTGTTCGGGCCGCTGACGATCCGGTCGCCGACGTCAACCGCCGTGCCTGGCGTGGCCGGTACGGTGGTTCCGCCACGCTCGATATGCACGTCGTCCGTGAGGGCGGTGACGGAACCCGCGGGCGTCGTCTATGCCATCGCGCGGTTCGCGGTGATGAGCGTAAACGTGACTACAAGCACTATAGCCAAATGCAAAATATTGCTCTTAGTCATGGAAAAGCATCTTTTACGAGCTAATTGCTTTTGCGCTGCGCACCTTTACCGTCTCATCTTTCCATGTCAAACCCTGAAGCATTAAATGAAATGTCTTTTTCTCGCTTATTTTCAAAAGACGGTTCTAATCGAGCGTTCCAGCGAACGCTCCAGTTCGGCCAGGTTGGCGCATCGATGGAGTCCGTCAACCTCGCGCGCGTACTGATAGATAGCGCTGTCCCCGGTTCCCCATCGTTCCGCCACCTCCGGCGTCAGCCATACCGCGGCGCGGCACAGGCGCCGCAGGTCGCGCAAAAGATCGGCGCGCGCCGGTCGTCGATTGTTGCGCGCGTCTCCCAATATCACCATGAGCGTCGCCCGTGAGAGCAGTTCCCCGCGCCGGTCCCACAGCCCGACGAGCACCTTGCCGAAATCCGAGCGCGCATAGAGGTCCAGCGCGGGATCGGTGGCCACGTGTCCGCCGCCGAACTCGGCCTCGGCGAGGCGATCGATGAAGACGAAGCTGCGCACTCGCCGGAAATAGCCATGAACGCCGGCCACCAGTTCCAACATCAGCGTCGAGCAGTAGCGTACCGAGCCCGAAACGTCGGCCAGGATCAGAAGGTCGGCGTGGCGGGGGCGCCGTGCGCGAAACCGCAGCTCGGCGAGCGCGCCACCGTGCTGCAGCGAGGCGCGGATGGTCCGGCGGAAATCGACGCGGCCGCGCGCCGCAGCGTGAAGCCTGCGGCCTAATCGCAAACGGAAGCGGCGAACGAGCGGGGCAAGCGCGTCGCGCGCCGTTTCGTACTCGAGGTCGGTGTAGGCGGCGAACGGTGTGCGCCGCGCGTCGCGAAGCGTTGCTTGGCGGCGCGCGTCCATGCCCGTCGCGCCATGGTCGACGCTGTTACGAGCGCGCGGCGCGTGGGTCT